>CBFQYI010000019.1:0-20528 GCA_965720825.1 uncultured Chryseobacterium sp.
TTTATTTAGAGTAATTCTGATCTTATTGTATTAATAAAGTATTTCCTAAATAGAAGTAGTTATCAGATGTAGTCTCTTTTGAGATCATTTCAGTGAAATTTGTTTTTGCCTGAGCAAATTTATCACTGTCTATACTGTTGATACCATCCTGCAATGTCTGTGCAGAGGCAAAACCGGTAAAAAATACCACGGCTGCTCCAAAAGCAATCTTCTTTACATTCATATTCATTATATCTTTCATTTTATATTTTCAAATAATTGAGTTTTATTCTACACAATTTTCAGACCAAATCAAAATTTTTAATGAGGATAAATTGTGAATTTAATATTTTTTAACGCATCTGCACTTCTCTCTTATAAATATTATAAGGTTGAAGTCCTTCTTTCTGAACAATTTTTTGTCCCAAATGCGTACATGAAAATCTTATAAATCCATTGGCAATATTAAAATTACCTTCGTTAATCAGAAAATAAAGTACTCTTGTAAATGGATATTCCATTGTACGAAGTCCTTCAAAATCTGCATTGTATGATTTCCCTTTTTCTACTACAGGAAGAACCTTCACCATCTCTCTCAATTTTTCTGACGTTTTATCATAAGGACGGCTAAAAGTATTCAATCCAATAACGCCTATTTTATCGGGATATTTCCCTAATTCCTCTATAATCTTCTGATTTCCCGGAATAATAGAAAATTTCAGATCTTTTGGCTGTTTCTTTAATTTCTCAGCAACAAAATTCAGATTACTTGAGTTGGTTCCGTCAAAAATAAATTCCTTTTTATCAGACATCAAACCGCTGTTGATTTCTTCTATTGAAATACTTTCTTTTGGAGAATCTTTAGGAACAACAAAAACCACTGCATCTGCAGCAAATTTAGCAGGAAGAAACTTTAAATCAGTTCTATCCTCATATGTTTTTATTTCTTCAGGATTAAGATTTCTGGACATTACTACCACTTTAGCACTTCCTTTCAAAAGATCAAGAAGTCCTAAATCTTCTTTCTTGGTTTCTACTTTGATGTGTGTCTCGGGATAGTTGATCATATAGCCGTCAGCTAATGCTTCTGTAACGCTTTGAAAAGATTCGTCAGTAAAAATTGTAAGATTACCTTTGTGATAAGAAGGAGCGTTTTTCTCCTTTTTGCAGCTTGCAAGCATCATACTCAACACAAAAATTACTGCAAGCTTGAAACTATTCTTCATTTCTCGATTTTTTAATTCTTGAGATCGCCCTGTAAATTCTAAAAATACCATAAATAATAAGTACCACTCCTAATGCATAAGCAACAGCGGGTTCTAAAATAGTAAAGAAGAATTTGTAGACAATCACTACAATTCCTAAAACGATATAAAACAATCCCGTAACCAGGGATAACCAATTGAACATCATGTAACAAAAATACCAAAAAAAATAAAAAGAGAAGCATATGCTTCTCTTTTTTATTTATATTTTGAATAAATAAGTCTTATTCAAAGTTCATAGTAAATGGTACGCTATAGTAAGATCTAACGCTCTCCCCGTTTCTTTTCGCAGGAGTCCATTTTTTAAGTTTCTTAACTACACGCATCGCCTCACTGTTGAAGTCACCATTTGGAGATTTCTCTTCAATAGTAACATTCGAAACAGTTCCGTCCTTTTCTACAACGAACTTAAGCTTCGCTTTAAGTGTTCCTTCACCTCCTTCCATCAAAGATGTATCGAAGTTATCTCCCAAGAACTTTCTTAATGCTCCCATACCTCCAGGATATTCTGCAGACTGGTCAACATCTTTATAGATCTCGTTAGGGTTGTTCGCTTTCACTTCTACTGTACTAGCTTTAGTACCTGTAGATGGTGGTGGCGGTGGTGGTGTATAAGCCGGAGCTTTTACCCCCTCCTGATTCTGTAAACCAGTTGTAGTTTCCAACTGCTTAGAAATTGGTGGTGGTGGAGTTTCAATTTTCGGAGCTTTTACAGGCTCTGGAACCACGTTCTGAATTACTTCAATTTTTTCTTCCTCTTTTGGAGGCGGAGGTGGTGGTGGTTCTTCTTCTTTAGGCTGCTCGATAATCGGTTCTTCCTCGATAATATCTACTAGATCTGCCTTAACTTCTTGCTTAGGCGGAGCTGTAAGATTTTTAATCGTAAGATAGATGAACGGAGACAAAGCTGCCAAAAGGAATAATGCTGTTCCGATGATAAAAGACTTTGTTAAAAGTCTCGGATACTGATGTCTAAGATCATAGGCACCATATTCCTTGTTTCTATTTTCAAATACGATCTCATCTAAAGTAAGATTCTGACCGTATACATTTTCATCTGCCATAGATTAGATATACAATTTTATGGTTAAATTACTTTGTAGCAGCTGGTGCAGCAGCACCTCCTACTTTTTTCTCATAAATAGCTTTTTCCCAAGGCTTGATATCAGTAACCCCGTACTGCTCACTTTTGGTAATTGCCATTTCGTCAAGAATATCAACAAAGTTCTTATATATAGCATCGTCAGTTGGCTTGATGATCACGGTAAATTTCGTTTGATCTGCAGCTCTAGATTTTGCCTGCTGAATTACTTTTCTAATTCCTTCTCTGTCAAGAGTAGTTTCCATAAGAGTTTGGTCATTTAAGGATGTAGCATCCTGCTGGTGCCAAAAAACTCTATTGTTTTTTCCTAATAAGATAGAAATTGAGTTAGAAAGTTTAATTTCTGTTGGAGGTGGTTTTTTTGTTTCATCTTTCGGTTTAGCCGGAAGACCCAAATCCATAACGTTCGGTTTACTGAACGTAGTTGTGAACATAAAGAAGGTAATCAATAGAAAACCCAAGTCCACCATCGGAGTCATATCGACTCTGGTGTTTTGCTTCTTGGAACGGACCTTGCCGCCCTTGCCGCCTTTTTCTTGTACTTGTACTTCTGCCATTTCTATCGATATTATTCGTTAGGTTTACCTTCTTGTGATGTAATCAACCAAAATTTAAGAAAATCAATATCTCTTAAACCTTCAAATAAGCTTTTCACTTTAGGGTATTGTGTTGTAACGTCACCTTTAATCGCTAACTTGTAGTCAGGGTTAACGCTCAAACTTTCTTTTACCCAATCAATTAATTGCTTATTTGTACTGTCCATAGGAATACCTGAAGGACTCTTATAATTTTTCTGCTCATCTGCAGGCAAATCCAAATACCCTTTTAGTTGGTTCATTGGAACTCCAATTGCCTGAACTTTCTGGAAAGCAGCTTTTTGGTTGTTGTCAAAAGTAATCCCATACTTTTGTCCCATTTTATCCAAAAGAGCAATTCTTTCTGATGCATTTTCTACTGGCTGGAAATAGAATTTTCCGTCCGGAGTAGCGTTGATAGTCATTAAACTAGCATCAGGAAGCAATTTTTCCGAAATTGAAGATGGCGGTTTGATCTGCTCCACGTCAGGTTTTTTAAACTGAGTGGTCAAGATAAAGAACGTAAGAAGTAGGAACGCAACGTCACACATTGCGGTCATGTCCGTTACGACTCCATGTCTTTTAGGTTTGACTCTCGCCATTATTATAAAATATTTTTAATTAAACTTCTTTTAATTGCCAATGCAAATATCTTGCTAATTCTTAGTTGAATTCAGCGAAAGATTGTTGGATACTCATAGAGATCTCGTCGATCTTGTAAGTTAATCCATCAATTTTAGATGTAAAGAAGTTATAAAGGATAATAGCGATTGCTGAAGTACCAATACCTAATGCCGTGTTAATCAAGGCTTCAGAAATACCTGTAGATAGAGCAGCAGCATCTGGAGTACCACCTCCTGAACCTAATGCAAAGAACGCCTTGATCATCCCGATTACTGTTCCAAGTAGTGCGATTAGGGTTGCAACTGTACCTAGAGTAGAAAGGATCATCATGTTTTTCTCAAGCATTGGCATCTCAAGAGTAGTAGCTTCTTCGATAGCTTTGTTAAGAGCTACCATTTTCTGCTCTTTATTTAATGTAGTATCGTGAGAAAGTGCTTTGTAAGTAGTAAGACCTTCTTTTACTACGTTACCAACAGAACCTTGTTGTCTGTCACACTCTTCGATAGCTTCGTCAATTTTGTTTTGGTTTAGTAAGCTTCTTACTTGAACAACGAAGTTGTCTAAGTTTCCTTTTCCAGCAGCTTTACCAAGAACGAAATATCTTTCAAAAGAGAAAACGATTACAGTAATCATGAAAGTAATCAAGATTGGTACGATAACCCCTCCTTTGTAGATAATACCTAAAAACGATTCTGGGTGAATGTCTTTTCCTTCAACACTTGAAAAAGCTACAGAACCACTTCCTAGTTTTTCTGCATCCTTAAAGTTTCCTGGGCTACCAAGAACGAATAAATAAATACATACTCCTATAGCAAATAGAATAGGAATAATAACAGCTGGATTTAAACCTCCTGCCTTTCTAGCAACTACTTGCTCATCATTTTTTGAAACATTCATTTCCATATTTAACTAAATTATATTGTTTTAAAATTTTACAGGGTGTAAATTAAAGGCAAAATTAATTAAAATGCAAGAGTCTTAATTAAACATTTTGCTTTTTTTTGATAAAGAAAATTTAATACGATTTCGAAATAGTAATTATTTTAAATTATTTTATTTATTTTTTCCAAATTTAACATTTGAATTAAAAAATCATAAAAATAAGACACCCATTTTTTTTAATTTCCCAATGTTAATTTTTTTTTAAATTACGATATTCACAATACGGTGAGGGACTACAATGATTTTTTTAGGGGTTTTACCCTCCAAAATTTGTTGCATTTTCTCGTTCGAAATCACCAAATCTTCTACTTCCTTGGCAGATAATTGAGCTGAAAGTGAAATTTTGAACTTCATTCTACCATTTACGCTTACCGGATACTCAATTTCGTCTTCAACCAGATAATCCTCATTCAATGCCGGGAATTGTTCAAATTCTATCGATGTACCGTGTCCTAATAAACTCCACAATTCTTCACAGATGTGAGGAGCATAAGGAGAAATGATAACGGCAAGCGGTTCTAAAATATTGCGCTTGTTGCATTTTATTTTCTGAAGCTCGTTTACAGCAATCATAAAGGATGATACTGAAGTATTGAAAGAGAAGTTTTCAATATCATATACTACCTTCTTTATTAAGGTATGTAAAACTTTGTATTCTGCTTTTGTAGGTTCTTCTTCTGAAATTTCAAAAGTATCTCCGTTGAAATACAGGTTCCAGAATTTTTTAAGGAAACCATATACTCCGCTTAGTCCTTGTGTATTCCAAGGCTTGGATTGTTCTAACGGTCCTAAGAACATTTCATATAATCGTAATCCGTCTGCTCCGTACTCTCCACAGATGTCATCAGGATTGACTACGTTATATTTTGACTTGGACATTTTTTCTACTTCACGGTCTGTGATGTATTTTCCGTCTTCCAGAATAAATTCTGCCTCGGCATAATCCGGCCTCCATGCCTTGAAGGCTTCTGTATCCAATTCGTCAGAGGTTCCTTTTAATAAGGATACGTCTACGTGGATTTGCTGAGTCTGGTAATCTTTAGCTAAATTTTTAGATACATATTGGTTTGTGCCGTCAATTCTGTATACAAATGCACTCATCCCCAAGATCATCCCCTGGTTGATCAGTTTCTGGAATGGCTCATCGTGGCTGATATACCCTCTGTCTTTTAAGAACATATTCCAGAAACGGGAATACAATAAGTGACCGGTAGCGTGTTCGCTTCCTCCTATATATAGGTCTACCTGTCCCCAATAATCTGCTAATTCTTTTTTAACAAAAGTTTCTTCATCATTCGGATCCATATATCTAAGGAAGTACCATGAGCTTCCTGCCCAACCTGGCATTGTAGATAATTCTAACGGGAAAATAGTTTTGTCATCAATAAGATCTGTAGCAACTACCTTCTGATTAGCTTCGTCCCATGCAAATTCTTTTGCATTTCCTAATGGCGGATCTCCATCTTCTGTAGGTAAGTATTTTTCAACTTCAGGAAGTTCCAATGGTAAAGCAGAAGTAGGCAACGTGTAAGGCATCCCATCCTTATAATATATAGGAACAGGTTCTCCCCAATAACGCTGTCTTGAGAAAATAGCATCACGCTGTCTGTAGTTTGTTGTTCCATGACCGATTCCTTTCGTTTCGATCTCGGAAATCATTTTTGCTTTCGCTTCATTATAATGTAATCCGTTTAGGAAATCAGAGTTTACACAAACGGAATCTTTGGAATCAAAAGATTTTTCCTGAACGTCTTCTTCCGTTTCTACCACTTTCTTGATTTCAAGATTAAATTTCTTAGCAAATCTGTGGTCACGCTCATCGTGTGCCGGAACTGCCATCACAGCTCCTGTTCCATATCCCATCAACACATAGTCTGAAATATAGATTGGCATTTTTTCATTGCTGAAAGGATTGATTGCATAACTTCCTGTGAAAGCTCCGCTCACGTTTTTCACGTCAGACATTCTGTCTCTCTCCGTTTTTTTGGAAGTTTCTTCAATATAAGTATCTACTTCTACTTTTTGAGCATCTGTAGTAATGGTTTCCACTAAAGGATTTTCCGGAGCTAATACCATAAAGGTTGCTCCAAAGATGGTATCAGGTCTTGTGGTAAATACCTCAACGGTTTCGTCATGTCCTTCTACTTTGAACTGAACCTGTGCTCCCTGAGATTTCCCGATCCAGTATTCCTGAGAATCTTTCAACGGCTGTGGCCAGTCTAATGTATTTAATCCCTGTAACAATCTTTCAGAGTACGCAGAAATTCTCATGCTCCACTGCATCATTTTCTTCTGGAACACCGGGAATCCTCCTCTTTCGGATTTTCCATCCTTCACCTCATCATTCGCCAGTACCGTTCCTAATGCAGGACACCAGTTTACTGTCGTTTCTGCTCTGTAAGCAAGACGATAGTTTAAAAGGATATCTTCTTTATCAATTTCAGAAGCATTCTTCCATTCTTCTGCAGTGAAATTTAATTCGTCGTTCTGATTGGCATTTAATCCTTCTGTTCCTTTTTCTTCAAAATGGTGAATCAAAGAATCAATAGATTCCGCTTTGTCGGTATTTTTGTTATACCACGAGTGATACAATTGAATAAAAATCCATTGTGTCCATTTATAATAGGAAGCGTCTGAAGTTCTTACTTCTCTGCTCCAGTCGAATGAGAAACCGATTTTCTTCAGCTGCTCTTCATATCTGTTGATATTCTGTTCTGTAGTAATAGCCGGATGCTGCCCTGTCTGGATTGCATATTGCTCAGCAGGAAGTCCAAAGCTGTCATATCCTACCGGGTGGAGTACATTAAACCCCTGATGTCTTTTGTATCTCGCATAGATATCCGATGCAATATATCCCAGCGGGTGACCTACGTGAAGTCCTGCCCCTGATGGATATGGGAACATATCGAGTACATAAAACTTAGGTTTGTCTGTGTTATTAGAGGTTTTATAGGTTTGATTTTCCTCCCAGTATTTCTGCCACTTTTTTTCTATCTGCTGATGATCGTAAAACACTTTGTATGTATGTTATATGTTAGACTGAATTATTTTTCTTTTTGACAAGATTCACAAAATTAGTGATTTTAAAGTAAATAGAAATTGAATTTATAATGAATTGCAATTCTACCCTCCACAAAAAAATCCCATCCGGAGATGAGATCTGTTTTATATCCTGAAGTATATACTATTATTGAGTAACTCTTTTGAAGGTATATGTTCTTGTCTGGAATATAGTAGGATCCTGAGTCTCCTCTCTTACAGCAAGATTGAGCGTTGTAGCATCCAAAGTAATAACCTTTGCATTTTGCGGCTCTACGATTCCCTGAATTTTCATCTGAACGTCTTTCCCTTCCTTATTATAAGTATAATTGAATTTTATATCTGAAAGAATAGCACACTGACCAGGTGTAGCAGTATCTCCCCAGTTCGTTTTTCCTCCTTTAGAGTCAACGCTAAACCACCATCTTGTCTGCTTCTGACAATCTGTATAAGTAATCGTGTTAGAAACCGGGTCTTCACCAACTTCTACAGTGGTAACTACTTCTTTTAACGGTTGCCATGTACCAACAAGAGGAGCTTCCAGAACAGTATCACTGTCGCTACTACAGCCTGTAGCTGCAGCAAACAAAGATAAACCTGCAAATAGTAATGCTAATTTCTTCATAGATCAATTTTTTCAAGCGCTAAAATTATAATTTTTTTGATTTATATTACTATTTTTTATGAAAAATTATTTCATCGACGATTATTTATATATATTTAAAAATAGGGACACTCCATTTTCCCTTTATTTAACAAATAATGAATACATGAGCATCGTTCATTCTATTAAAAAAGTTATTTTTGCAGGAAACAAAATACAAATGCAGGATATTACGAGAAACAATTTTGATTTTATACGTGTTCTCCTTGCCTTTATTGTCTTTCTGGGACATCTTGGCACACTCAGCGCTTCTCCTGATCTCAAAATTTTTGAGCATAGCCCTATAGAAATTGCGGTTTTCGGTTTTTTTGCAGTGAGCGGATTTCTTATTGCAAGGAGCTATGAGAGGTCTTCAAGCCTGAAAAGCTATTTAAAAAAGAGAATCAAAAGAATTGTTCCCGCCTACTTATTGGTTATTTTTTTATGTGCAATTTTATTGAGCCTGGTAAGTACCTATTCTTTCATCGAATATTTCAGCAATACACAAGTTTACAAATACCTATTTTGGAATTCATTATTTTTAAATTTTAAAGCACCCTGGCTTCCCGGAGTTTTTGGGAATCAGGCAGTGAATGGCGCCCTATGGACACTGAAAATAGAAATGTGCTACTATTTTGCAGTTCCTCTGTTGTTTTTGCTTTTCGGAAAAAATAATAAATACAGAAATACAAGTTTGATTATTCTATATTTCTTATCACTTATTTATCTAAACTATTTTGAATCTTTAAATAAAATTTCACTTGCCAAACAGCTTCCAGGAACATTATCCTATTTTATCCCTGGAATGTTGATTTACTTTAATTTTGATAAATTCATCCAACATAAAAATCTCATTTTCATCATTGCATTCGTTACAGTGTGGATTGACTTATTTTTAAAAGTTCAGCTTTTTTCTCCAATGATGATCGGTGTTATCGTAATGTATATTGCCTATTCATTCAAATTCTTAAATAATTTCGGAAAATATGGAGATTTCACCTACGGAATTTACATTTTCCACTTCCCTATTATCAGAACTTTCCAGACTTTAGGATTATTTGAAGATTACAATCCATTTGTAATGGCTTTGGTATGTATGTTGGTGGTTATTGCGGTAGGGGTAAGCTCCTGGCATCTCTATGAAAAAAGATTTTTATAATTTTACGAATTCAAAAAGCATAAATGAAAGATCTTGTCTCCATTATTACTCCCTGTTATAATTCTGCAGAATTTATCGAGGAAACCATACAGTCTGTCCTGAACCAAACCTATCAAAACTGGGAATGGCTGATTACTGATGACCTTTCCAAAGATAATACCGTTGAGATCATCCGAAAATATAATGATCCCAGAATAAAACTTCAGGTACTGGAGAAAAACGGAGGCGCAGGAAATGCCAGAAACAACAGTCTGGAAAGAGCTCAGGGAAGATATATTGCCTTTCTGGATTCTGACGACTATTGGTATCCTGAGTATCTGGAAAGGATGACGGATTATATGCAGGAGCACAAAGCAGAACTTGTTTATTGTAATTATTCAAGATGTAATGAACAGCTTCAGCCCATACTGAAAGATTTCTTGGCGGACAAAGTGGTTACTTTCTCCAATCTGCTGAAAACATGCCGTCTGGCACCAGTTTCTACGATGTATGACACCCAAAGAGTCGGCAAGTTTTTATTCCCTGTAAAAAGTAAACGCGAAGATCATGTGATGTGGCTGAATCTTTTAAAAGTAATTCCGGAAGGGATTCCTGTAAAAAAGACACTGGCCAAATACAGAATGCGTGAAAACAGCGTTTCCAGAAACAAAAAAAATATCATCAAAGATCAATATCTTGTCTATAAAGATTTCATGGGATTCTCCACAGTAAAATCATTGTATTATACGGCTAACTGGGCATTAAACGGATTCCTGAAATATTCGAAAATTTTTAATTAATGGAGTATTCAAAAGAGTTCAAAGCCGCTCTGAGCGCTTTTTCCGGAACGGAGAAGGACAAACTTATTTTCAGACTCCTGAGAAAGGATAAATTATTGTCTAAAAAACTCTACTTCGAACTGATTGATCCGGAAACTACGGACGATAAAAGAAACGCAATGGAAGAGCATGTGGAGGAACAGATTCTTCTGGCTTCAAAATATGTGGGAAATGCTAAATATTTTCTGTCTGCTGTTCGAAAAATAAGTGCTGAAATCACAGAGCATGTAAAAATTACCACTGATAAATTTGGAGAGATTTCCCTGAACCTTCTTCTCGTAAACAAAGTATTGGAAAATAATGGTGATCTCAGCAGACAAAGGTTTGACAATGTTTACAAGCTTTATATTTATATCATCAACAAAGTTTTCAAGTCATTAATTCTGGTAAAAAAGCTGGATGAAGATTACTGGATGGAAATTGATGAATATCTTCGTGATACTCAAAAGAAAATATCAGACAACCATTATCTTCAAAAGCTCTGTACCAATAATGGGCTTGACCTCAACTGGCTGGAATGCGACAGAATTCCTGAAAATATTGATCAGGTTATGAAGGAAATGAAAAGTCAGGGATATCTACGCTAAGATTTTCTGAAGAATCATTTTAGTAGAGTCTGGTTTCTCATCAACAAATTTCTTGGCGTTTTCAGACATTGAAACAAGTTCGTCTCCGTTATCCTCATTTGTAAGAAATAAAACGAATTCTGAGGCTGTATATTCTTCAGGGAAAGACTTTCCGCCATTCGCAGAAATCAGGTCATCAGCTTCCGGATTCTTTTTGTAATGATTTCCAAAGATCACGGGAACTCCAAAGGTAGCTGCTTCCAGAATATTATGAAGTCCGGCATCATGAAATCCACCTCCTACAACAGCGACATCTGCATAAGAATATAATTTTGATAATAAACCAATGCTGTCTATGATCAGAATTGAAGTATTGAAAGTTGAAGGTTGGGTGTTTTGTATTTCGCTGTACAGTAAAGCATCCGGGAATATATTTTTCAAATGTTCTACTCTTTTCAGATCATGGGGTGCTATAATGAGTTTTACTGTATGATTTTTGCGGGAAACTACTTCTGCTATTTTCTCTTCTGCCTGCCACGAACTTCCAAAGACTATCGCTTTATTTTCACCAATAAAATCTGCAATGAAATCTACATGATTATTTCTTTCGCGCAGCTGTTTTACCCTGTCAAATCTTGTATCTCCTGTTACGGAAGACTTCGTTAATCCAACACTTTTCGCCAAAGCCAATGAAAACTGGGTCTGGTGGAAAAACCAGTCTACATTTTTCTGAAGCTGCTTCACAAACCATTTTCCATAAGAAGTAAAGAAAGATTGTCTTTCATAGAACAATGCAGAAATAACATAAATCTTTGTCCCTTTATTTTTCAATTCGGCAAGGAGGTTGTACCAATAATCATATTTAACCGTAAAAAATAGTTCAGCATTAAATTGATCTGTAAATTCTTTCACAGCACTTTTTTTATCAAAAGGCAGATAGCAAATAACGTCTGCAATATGTTTCTTCTTAACCACATTTTCATATCCTGATGGAGAAAAGAAGGTCACCAGTATTTTGTGTTGAGGAAAATTATCTTTCAGTTTCTCAAGAACAGGTAATCCCTGCTCATATTCACCAAGACTTGCAGCATGCATCCAGATTACTTGATCTGTTTTTGAAAATGCAGACTTTACTTTATTCAAAGATTGGCTTCTTCCTTCAACGCCTTTTTTAGTTTTATCATTAATCAAGGCAAAACCCTTCATACCGAAGGCAAGAAGACTGATAAATATATTGTATAAAAAAGCCATTTTAATTATTCTTTAATTTCAATTCTGTCATGATCCGTTGGGGGGGTTGATATGACTAAAAACTCAATTTCTTCATCTGATTCATTGGAGATAAAATGCTTCGCTCCCGGCTCAATGGATATAGATTCACCTTGCCCAACCATGAATTTTTTTTCATTGATGTAGAATACTGCTTCTCCTTTCAGAATATAAAAAAACTGTTCTGCCACTTTATGGAAGTGCAGTTTTTCTGAAGTTCCGGCAGGCATTTTCTCCTGCTTTACGGATAAGCTTTGGGTATTTTTAAGAATCCAGCTGTCACATTGGTTTCCCCAGATATAATGTTCTGAATTATCTTTAGAATGTATCATTTGAATAGATGGGCAATAAAAAGCAATGCAGGAGTAAATAACACAACAGATAAAAAGATGGCAGCAAATGTAATTCTCGGTTTAGCCTGATCATCTACAGCATATCTGAACATATAGTCCTGAATATTCATAAAAATAACAGCCAAAAACAAAAAAAGAATTCTCAATCCAATTTTCATAATTAAAAACTGAGCATTCATATTCTGATCTGTAATTTCTACCGGGAAATTAGTGTCTTCGGGATGTCTCATACCATACACGAACAGAGCATATAATCCCAGAGCCAATACAGGCATCAGAAAGGCATATATTCTCCCGCCAAATCCATCCGCTTTCCCCTCCATATCAAAATGTACAGGAATCTTCTCTGGCAATGTTTTATAGTTTTTCAGGGTAAACCACCACAGAAAAACAACCAATCCAAAATTAAAAATATCAAAAATTGTAAAAAGAATATTTTCCATTTCAGACGAGATTGAATTAGGATTAAATTACACTTTTCAGCACTCTCAGTTTATGAGTATGCTTATTCATTTCTTTATTGAAAATCCCTGTGGAATCCAGTGTGTCTATTCTTACTTTTCCGGAAGCATGGATGATCTTTTGATTTTCCAGCATAATTCCAACATGAATAATTTTTCCTTCTGCATTTTCAAAGAAAGCAAGATCTCCGGGCTGTGTCTCTTCTATAAAAGTAAGTGCTTCCCCTACTTCAGCCTGCTGTGATGCATCTCTGGGTATTTTTATATTGTGAATTTTGTAAACCAATTGGGTAAATCCGGAGCAGTCTACTGCGAAGAAACTTTTACCTCCCCACAGATAGGGTACGTTTAGGAACTCTTTTGCTGTCAGGGCAATACTTTCACGCACATCATGACTTCTTCTTGAAGCCACCACCGGAAACTCCACTTCGGAACCCATAGAAAGTAAAGTTTTACCATCGTTCATTAGTACAGAAGAAAAATCTTCGGTTACGACAGTCACTTTTCTTTTGGCCAGCTCTTCGTCTGTTATAGGTTTCAGCTGTTTGGTATCCATCCATCCTTCATAGCCATCATAATGCATTTTTATTTTGGTCCAGTTTTTATCTACTTCCAAAATATCTGCACTTTCCCCAAACAATATTTCCGTAACAATTTCAGCTCTGTCAGAATTTTCTGCACGAACCGGTGCTACTGTAACAATACAAACTCCTTTATTCATTAACTCTCAATTTTAAGATTGAATAATTTAAAGAAAAAATACAAACCATATCTTCTTTAAATGTTTTAATCTCTGGATATTTTAATTACTTTCTGCGAAGAAAGTTGACTCCATCACGCAAAGGTAAAATAAGATTTTCAAAATCTTCGTCTTTTGCAGCCAAATCATTTAATTCCTGGATAGACTGGGTAGATTTCAGCTTCGGGTTTTCTTCCAGCACTTTTCCATACCACAACACATTGTCAAAAAGGATCACCGTTCCGGATTTTGTATGCGGTTTAATCAGTCTGAAATATTCAGCATAGTTTTCTTTATCTGCGTCTACAAAAATCAGATCAAAAAATTCATCTGTCTCTTTTAAATATTCCTTGGCATCCTGAAGTTTAAAATCAATCTGACCGGCATATTCACTAGACTCAAAATATTTTTTAGGAAGATAGGCAAGGTCCTCATTCACATCCAATGTTGTAATTTTTCCGTCTTTTGCTAATCCTGATGCAAGACATAAGGTGGCATAGCCGGTGAATGTTCCTATTTCAAGAATACTTTTCGGCTGCAGCATCTGGGAAATAATCGTCAGCAATCTTCCCTGCTGATATCCGGAAATCATGTGAGGCTGTGTTGTTTTCTGATACGTCTCTCTTCTCAGCTTTTTCAGAATTTCGGATTCCGAAGAAGCGTGTGCCTCCAAATATCTGTCCATTTCTGGATTCTTTTCTTCAAAAAAACTCATACCGTATTTAATTTAAACAAATTTAAGGATTTTAAAGCTAGTTTTTAAATTCAACAAGAAGATACAAAAAAAGAGAGAAATTAATCCCTCTCTTTTTCTTAGCCAGATCTAAATTTTATGTAAAAAGTCATTATACGGCTATACAATATTGTCTTATACCAGCACAAACCCATCCTGGGCAACACTTTGTTTGCGGGCTGGTACAAAATATCTGTGGATTACACCCTTTAATAGCACCTTGTACAGTTTTCATTTCTCCTCTTGAAAGCTTTTTTGAATTTTTCATAATAATTTTAGTTTAGTATTAATTTCCTACTCTTTAAGATTTTCGGACACCTCTTTTATTATTTCCTATAACGGAGATTTAAATATACATATTCTTTTATTATTCAACTAATTATATACTTAAAAACTACTTATTTAATAAATAAAAACCTAAACTTCAGTGAAAACCCCATATAAAATACCGTGAAAACACGGGTGTTATTTTTGTGGTATTAGTTATAAGTTTGCAATAAGAATAAGGGGTAAAAACACTAAGAGAAAACAAGATGATTGCAGGAGAGACACAAACTAACCATGAGAATCACAAAAAAGTTGTACTGAAAAGTAGAACTGATTCTTCTGCAGCAAAAAGTAAGACAGAAATATCCACTTCATTTTTGCAACGAATTATTTCGCTCCTTAAAAAGGAAGAATTAATTTGATTAAAAAATAAATCCCGGCCACCTTCGGGATTTATTTTTGTTTTACACTGAGGTATCCCATCTCTGCCCATTTCGGATTAACAACCTCAACTGTTTCCTTGCTCATCATTTTTCACAACATTCTTCAACAGAACTTCACTCAGTTCATTTTACAATTCATTCTCAGAACTCCTATTTTAAGCTACAATATATCAGCTTGAAATATCCATGAACAGCTATTACTATTCAAAATACTGATTCATATCTCACTTCACAAGTCAAAATCCTCATAAAAAACAGGAAAAACACCTGTATATAACCATTCATATGCCTCTACCTTTGATATAAGTTTTCCAACCATGAAACATTCAAATAAAGGAGGTACCCGAAAATCCTAAAAAAGAGTAGGGATATTTTAAAAACAACCACATGAAAACAAAGACTTTATTATTAATCGGAGCAATAGTGGGACTTGTTATGGTATTTTCCCAGCTAAAACCGCAGGAAATGTCTTTTTATAAAGAAAAAGGCAATTACATTGTAGACAATAATTACATCCTTAAAGATGTCAAAAAAATTTCAGATGAAGACATGAAGAGTTTATTAAAACTTCAGAAACTTCATCAGAACAGTTTGGGTACTAATTTCATTATCTATAAAATCAACAGACAGTATGTAATCCGCGGATGCTTAATGAAAGCTAATATTGACTGGAAAGAGTATGGAGATCTAAGAGAAAAAGTGAAAGGAATTCTAAAGAAATATGGAGCCAAAGAATTAGGAGCAGATTATTATGCTATTCAAAACAACCAGGTTGCAACCAACGCAGCTTTGCTAAGCCAGAAAGACATTGCCTCTATAAGCAGGTTAACAGTTAAAGGAGCAGAAGAATACACCATCTGTCCGCCAACGATGGGAAGAAGAAATCTTACCAATGTGATTATAAAATCTTACAAAGTCAATACAGCCATTGATCCAAGAATCAATGTAAAACTGAACAGCGTATTGATGAATTACAAATAATCTAAAAAGGCTGTTTTTAGTCCGAAGACAGCCTTTTTTAAAATCTTTTGCCATGAAAAGAAAGTTTCAGTTATCCGGAATTTTTATGATCCTGCTTATAGTCTTCACCATTGGTCTGAAAGGAACATTTGATGGTTACTATGGTTTTTATTATGAAAATGAAGAGTATAAAAAACCGCTGGTTTATACTGTTTCAGAAAATATTGCCCAGTTAAAACCCGTTAATATATTTACTTCTTATACAGGTTTTGATACAGGATATGGTTTCTACGCACCCAATGTTGCCAGCGACTTTGTCATGAGCTTTGAATTGATCGACAAGAATGGAAAAGTTCTGGAACAAAAAAACCTTCCTTATTTTAAGAACAAAGAGAGCAGAGTAAGATATACAACTGTCTTTAATATGTTTCTTGATAAAATTTCCGATAAAAATAAATACGACAAAAAGTATTATCAGTATTTGGATATCATTATCAGACAAATCGCAGCCCACGTGATGAAAGAAAATCCGCTGGCATCCAGTGTAACGACAAAGCTTTATCTGTACAACTATCCTACTATTGCAGATTTTAAAAAAGGAAAAACGAATGAAAATCTTATTCTCATTGATGAATTCAAATACTAAAATGATGAAAAACCTGAATGCATTCTATACCAAAATTGAAAATTTCTTTTTCAAACAAGATAATCAAACGGAATTCTTAAGCTTCTTCCGGATTGCTATAGGAATTGTGATCCTTTTACAATTTACAGCAGTATTGCCGGACTTTGACAAACTATTTTCGAGCAGCAGTATTATTCCACAGGATATTATGAGTGTTTTCACACCAGACTGGCTGATTACCTTCTCAAAAATAGTAAGCTTTTTACAAACTCTCGGAATTGAAGAAAGTGCAACAATAGCCATAACCAAGGTATCATTTATCACCTTGTGTGTATTTATCATCATTGGATTTTATTCAAGAATTTCTGCATTATTGTTGCTTATACTACAGATAGCCTTGCTCAAGGGAAGTTCTTTTTTTGCCTATGGTGCAGATTTTTTCACAAGCATGTCTTTATTTTATCTGATTCTTTTTCCTGCTGACCTGCATTTTTCACTGAGAAATTTTATTTTCGGCAGAAAGCCTGAAGACATTAACTTCACTCCGGTCAAAAGATTATTTCAGATTCATATTTCTATCGCCTATTTCTTTTCGGGGCTTGACAAAGCGTTAGGGTTCAATTGGTGGAACGGTGAATCTATCTGGAAAGCCATTCATCTGCCGTATTCCAACAGAGATCTGAATATTGATTTCAGCTGGCTGATAGAACACTCTTATATTCTAAGCTTAATTGGATGGAGTACCATTATTATTGAGATGTGTTATCCTTTTTTTATCTGGTACAAACCCACACAGAAAACATGGCTTTTTCTGACGACCTCAATGCATATAGGAATCGCACTCGTCCTGAATTTATACTATTTTTCAGCGATTATGATCGTCTGGAATATCACCAATTTTTATTTTGAACAGACTGCTAAAAAAACGGTATTGTCTTCAAAGAAAAAAATATCAGCAGAGTATATTCCAAAACAGGTTAATTGATAAAAAAACAAATCCCGAATTGCTTCGGGATTTATGATGATATAGGGTTTAGCCATTATTTCTTAGGAGCGATATCCATCAGTTTCATAAACTCATCAAGTTTAGGCATAATGATGATTTCCGTTCTTCTGTTTTCCGATCTACCTGAAACGCTCATATTAGTTGCTTTCGGGTTGTATTCAGAACGTCCTCCAGCAGTGATTCTTGCCGGATCAACTCCAAACTGAGTCTGAAGAACTTTAGCAACCGAAGTACCTCTTAATGCAGAAAGATCCCAGTTGTCTCTTGGAAGATTCGGAGAGTTCAACGGAGCGTTATCCGTGTTACCTTCGATCAATACAGAGTATTTGTCGTAATCGTTGATTACTTTCGCTACTTTACCTAACACTTCCTGAGCAGCAGGCAAGATGTTGTAATCTCCTGTTTTGTATAACATTTTATCAGAAAGAGAGATCATTACCACTCCTTTCAATACTTTTACCTGTACATCTTCATCTGATACATTATCCAAAGATCTCTTCAGTTTATTAGACAATGCAAGATTCAAGCTGTCATTTTTAGCATTACTGGAAATCAATTGCTTGATATAAGAATTGGAAGCATTGATTTCGCCTACCAGTTTATCAATGTTAGCAGAACTTTTTCCAGTATTGGACAGACATGCATCAAGTGATGATTTTAATGCATCGTGCTGGCTTTTCAACAAGTTGTTTTCACCCGCCAATGCAGAGTTCTGAGATTTCAAATCCTGAATTTCTCTCTGTCTTTCTCCAATATTTTCAATACACTGCTTATAGTTTGTGCTCAAAGCATCATACTGCTTTTTGCTGACACAAGATGTCATCCCCAGCGCCATTGCAGAAACTGCTAAAATTTTTAAAATCTTCATAAATAATCATTTTTAGACTACTCAAAGTTAGGAAAATTCAATTGAATTATATCGGTTATCTTTGCATAAAAGAAATTCTCAACATCTATGTTGGATCAATCAGCCTTCACCAATCAATTAAAAAATCTCGTTCACGAACCGGAAAACCACACCTATCTTCTGGCGGTAAGCGGAGGAGCAGATTCTATGGTTCTGGCCTCTTTGTTCAGGGATTTAGGGCAGAAAATTAAGGATTCCAGGTTTCGGTTTCAGGTAGCTCATATCAATTATAAACTTCGTGGAAATGATTCGGATATGGATCAGAAAACAGTACAGGATTTTTGTGAGAAAAATCATATAAAATTTCATCTGTATGAAGTTTCGGAAAAAGATCAGAAACCAGAAAACTCTATTCAGCTTTGGGCAAGAGAGCTTCGGTATGCTTTTTTTAAAGAAATCCAGGAAAAAGAGAAACTGGAATTTCTCGTCACCGCCCACCATCTGAATGATCAGCTCGAAACGTTCATCATTAATCTATCCAAAGCTGCAGGCATCAATGGATTGACTGGAATTCCATCGAATGATAATAATATCCTTCGTCCCCTTTTAAATGTTTCAAAAAAAGAAATTTATCAGTTTGCCGAGCAGAATACTATTGAATTCCGCGAAGATCTTTCTAATAAAAAGAATGATTATCTGAGGAATAAGATCAGGAATGAGATTGTTCCGATGCTGATGGAAACCAACGATCATTTTCTGGAAAACTTCAGAAAAAGTTCTTTATATCTTAATCAGACTAAGGATTTTGTTCAGAAACAGATTCAGGAGATAGAAAATAATCTTACAGTATTTAACCAAAACTATAAAATCTTATCAAAGGAAAAGCTGGATCATGAAAGTGATTTCGTAAAATTTGAAATTTTAAAAAAATACGGATTCAATCAGGAAGAAGAAATCCACAAAATTTTTAAAGCAGAAAACAACAGTTCTTTCTTTTCAAAAGAATATCAGTTGATTGTCAACCGTGATGAACTTATTTTCATTGATAAAAGCGAAGAAAAGGAAACTCCGGAAGAAATAGTACTGATCAAAAATTTTGATTTTTCCGAAAACCAGATCAGCATCAGTCTCGTAGATGATATTGAAAACAATGAAGAAATCCACAAAGAATTTGAATGGGATTTCGATGCTGAAAAGCTTCAGTTTCCACTCCTTTTGAGAAAACAACAGGATGGAGATGAATTTTATCCTACAGGGTTTTCAGGAAAAAAGAAGGTTTCTAAATTTTTTAGGGACGAAAAATTATCTGCTTTGATCAAGGAAAAGATCTGGTTATTGTGTGACTCCAGAAACCATATTTTGGGAGTCATCCCTTTGAGACAGGATAGAAGATATCAGGCAGACAGAACTACTCAAAAAAAGATAACTGTAAAGTGGGCAGAAAAACAACTAATTCGTTAGCTGTTGATGATTTTAAGAAAGACAGCAATATAGCTTTTGGAATTTTATACCAACAGTATTTTGGTTATACTCAGAAATTTATTCTGAACAATAAAGGTAATCTGGAAGATGCAGAAGATATTTTCCAGGATGCATTACTCATTCTTTACGAAAAACTGAATGCTGATGACTTCAAAGTTCAAACCTGTCTGGGGAATTATATTATCGGAATTATAAAAAATCTGTGGTTTAAAAAACTAAAAAACAGAAACTTTTATGTAGAGTCTCCTGAAAACTATTTCATGGAACATCAGGAGGAAATAAGTACTGCCATTGAAAATGAAAGGTATTACTGGGAAAAACTGGTTGGTTATATCAAATCGATCTCTTCACATTGCCAGAATCTGATTCATGACATTTTTATTGAAAACAAAAGTATCGAAGAAATTCAGGATAAATACCAGTATTCCAGCAAACATAATGCTCAGAACCAAAAATATAAATGCGTAGAGCAGATCAAAAAGATTAAAAACAATAGTATTTTTTCTGTCTGAAAATCAAATAATTGAATAAAATAATTTTATTTACGGGTGATTTTTTTATGGATCAGGGAACATAATAAGAAAAGAAATATATGTTCAAAAAAATAGTATTGAGACTTATTATACTAGTA
>CBFQYI010000020.1:0-20404 GCA_965720825.1 uncultured Chryseobacterium sp.
CAAAATCCGACAGTATTCGTTACAAATTAGGAACAATAACATTAGTGACTTCCAAACAGAGTAAACTGGAAGCTGCTTCTTTGCTCAATGAGGTATATCAGGCAGAAAGTGCAGAACAACAGGCTCTCACCAGTTTGTCGGTATTTCTCGGAGACAGTAAAATAACAGGCAGAGATGTTGCCGGAGATTTTAATACCTTCAACCGAGATTTCAGCGTTGATGATCTTATCCTTCAGGCATTGAATGAAAGAGCAGATGTATTGGCTGCCAAACAAAATACAGAAGTTGCCAAAAGCCAGATCAACCTTGAAAAAGCTAATCGTGCCATAGATCTTGGCATCAGTGCCGGAGCAGAACGACACACTGAAGCCACCAACGAAATTGCACCTTCCCCGACTGTAAATGCCATAAAAATGGGTATTAGTATTCCCCTGAAGTTTTCCAACAGGAGAAATGCCGGGTTGAAAATAGCAGAAATGGCTCATTCGCAGGCAGAAGTCGAATACAAACAAATTGAACAGGGCATAAAAGCTGAAGTACTGCAGGCTTATCAGCAATATACAGCAACCCAGAAACAGCTCAAACAATTTCATAACGGAATGCTTTCAGAAGCACAAAGTATTCTGGAAGGAATTACCTACAGCTACAAAAGAGGTGAAAGCTCTATCCTTGAAGTTTTGAATGCCCAGAGAACCTATAACAATGTACGAAAAGATTATTATCAGGCGCTTGCGGATAATGCAGCAGCATTGATTGAGCTTGAGCGTAAAGCGGGGATCTGGGATATTCGTTTTTAGCTGGAAGAAGGAAGCTGGGAGAAGGAGGTTTCTGGAAGTCGGTGAATAAATACAGATCATTTAATTAACTTTTAAATATTTAGAATGTTCATGAAGGAATGACAACCGGTAGTTTTAAAAACAAATATTACTTCCAGCTTCCAGCCTCTTGCCTCCAGCATAAAAAAGCTCCGAAATCTATCTGATTTCGGAGCTTTTTTTATCTCTTAAACTGCGACTCATAAATTTTAATCCAATCGTCCGCAGTCATTTTTTTACTGAGTTCAGCGATCAGCTCAAAGGGAATATCTTCTGCTTTTTTGAAACGTACACAGGATTTCCCCATATCCAGTTTCTTTTGGGAGTGTTTAGGATATTCTGCCACAAACCAGTCGAGAAGTTCCGGCGTGGAATACAATCCCATATGATACAATGCTATAAAATTCTTCTGAGAAGCAAGATTGATGAATGGCAGTGGTGTCCCGGGTGCACAGTGGTATCCGGCAGGAAATGTTGCCAAAGGAACTACCCAACCTATCATTCCGTAATTCGTAGCTTCTTCAAAACCTTTCGGGAGATTGTTATTCACCGTATCAAAAAGTTTTTTAAAAGCTTCCTGTCTTTCTTCAGGAATTTTTGAGATATAATCTTCTATAGAAACTGACTGAATCTGCATTTTTTAATTTTTTCTAAAATACAATTATTTTAGAAAATTATCACAAAAAAGGCAGCCACACGAATGCAACTGCCTACAGAAATTATTAACTCAAAAAATTTTATTTTTTAATCGCTTTTACTGTTGATTTTGAACCATCTTTAAAGCTCATCGTTACTAAATATAAACCGGCATTTAATTCACCTAACTGAAGTTCTGTTGTTGGGTTATCTATAGTTTTTACTACTCTTCCAACCACATCTGTAACGGTAATGGTTTTAACGCCTTTTATATCATTGATATGAAAAACATCTTTAAAAGGATTCGGGTAAATATCTCTTGTTTTAAGACCATTGGTTTCAGCGGTACTAAGCTGCGTATTTTCGTTTACTGAAAAAGCAAAAATATTAGGATAGCCCGAGCCACTTGCTTTGGTTATCATCACACTTTGTATTGGTTTTGCCTGGTTGGCTGCATCTATTGCCAATGCATTTTGATACAATCTTGGATCCGAAGTACTCGGTTCTAAACCATCTGAAGTTCTTTTAATTCTTCCAATTCCCTTGATGGCAAAATTGGATCCTCCATACCAATCAGAAAGACTTATATTGGAAAATACCTGGCTACTTCCATCCGTAAAATTGACTGTTACATTCACTTTAGATGTTCCACTACCGCTGGTAGAAAGCATATACAATGTAAAAGCAGCTCTAGGAGTTGTAAACGTAAGAGTTCCGCTATCATTGACAGCAGCCAGCCTTAATGAATTATTCGCATTTAAGTTTCCTAAAACATAGCTAAGTCCGGGAGTTGTTGTAACTACAGAGTTGATAATGCCATCAACAGGAATACCGTACGTAATAGCTGTGCTTGCGGGTGTCAACTGAAAATCTTTAGCTACAAAAGCGTAAGAAACTCCATCTACATCATTGCTTGTACTCATCATGGAAGAACCCATCCCGTTAGCGATGACATCGGTTGTAAAGCCTGAAGAAACCGGCATGGTTTGATAACTCTGAGCCTGCATCACAACGGTAGAGAATACAGCAAGACATGAAAGCTTTTCTAAAAATAGTTTTTTTTTCATAGTGAGATGTTTTTGTGTTTAATCTAATCCAAAAATAAAAAACCACTAATAAAAAAGCTATTTCACAAATCAATAAATAACATATTGACTTAAATTGTAAAAAATAGCTGCAAAAAAACTAAAATTATTAACAATCAAAAAATATGTAATGAATATTATTTACTTATTTTCAACAATAAATCTCTAAAGTTAGAAATAATCTACCTCATAAAAATCGGAATATTAAAAATCAGGAAGTTAAGCCTGATCACAAAAAAGGCAGCTACACGAATGCAACTGCCTACAGAAATTATTAACTCAAAAAATTTTATTTCTTAATGGCTTTTACTGTTGATTTTGAACCATCTTTAAAGTTCATTGTCACTAAGTATAAACCAGCATTTAATTCACCTAACTGAAGTTCTGTGGTTGGATTGTCTATAGTTTTCACTACTCTTCCCGCTACATCCGTAACTGTTACAGATTTAACATCTTTGATATCCGCAATATGCAGAACATCTTTGAAAGGATTAGGATATACACTCACTTCTTTTTTCTTCAAATTCGTTTCTGAAGTTGATAAAGAAGTAGCTACTTCAAATGTAAAATCAATAAATTCTCCTCTTGAAATAGCAGTACATGGGTTTGAAGGTGCTGTACTGTTATAATCAGTCACCACTCTCATTCTATAAGTTCCCAGAGGTGTTCCTGCAGGTACAGTGATAGATCCCGAAGTATTTGTAATATAAGTGTTAGTAACAAACATTCTTTCAGAAGCTTCAAAAGTTAAATTATTATTCCAGTCTACCCAAACCCCGATTCCACATGTAGGACCACCGGCAGTGAAAGAGACTGAAGTACTGGATCCCGGAGCATTGATAATTTTGTTACTGCTTGTTGTTAAGTTTTGATACCCGCCTGCAACACTTGATCCGGACGAATAAGCCATATCTACAAGTCCTCCTGTAGAACTGAAGTCAGAAAGCCAGGAATTCTGAGAACTGGATGAAGGCAGACAATACCCTGTTCTGAATGCAGTAGCTTCACTCCAGATACTTTTGTCACTACCGCTGCATACAGATCTTACCCATGCATAGTAATTCGTATCCGTAGATAATGAACTTAATGGTGCAGAAATAGTGGTAGAAGTTACAGAATTGGTAGCATTCAATACCGTTGTAGCATCAGGTGCTGTATTGGTTGTACTGTAATATACTTCATATCCGTTTGCAGGAACTGAAGCTGGTGCCGTCCAACCGATTGTTGCTGAGTTCATTGTTACGTTTGATGACGTAAGTGCCGTTGGTTCAAGGCAGGAAGGGATATTCTGAACGGTAATATTATCAATATAAATAGAACGTGAAGAACCTCCTAAACCATGTTTAAATGCTAGCTGTAAATCAGTACCCGCTGGAATATTAACTGTATATTGAGTATGGGTAGTTGTTAAAGCAATAGGAGCTCCAATGGGTGTGAAAGAAGCAGGATCAGCAGGATTTGATAATGTTCCCACTAACAATGTATAATTACTTCCTCCGGCTTTTGCATAAAATCTTACTCTCTTCGTACCATCTGAAAGGTTGATAGTAGGAGGTGCAACCAACATTTGACTACCTGTAGTTCCAGTTGAGTTATTCATATAATAAGAATTGGGTGCTGAATAACTATTGGATGCAGCTACATAGCCATAACCCGCAAATGATGCACTTTCCAGATACGCCCAACAGCTTGGAGCATTGGTATTTGAAGTTGAACCTGTACTTGTAGTATCAAAATTTTCCGTATATGGAACCGTGAAAGTGGAACAAGCCGTTTTAAATGTTCCTGCAAAAGACCATACACTTTGGCTCGTAGCCGTGTTACAGTTGGATTTTACCCAATAATAATAAGTTGTATTTGAATTAAGACCTCCTATCGTTGTACTTGTTCCTATCACTCCAGGATAAGTAGGAGTTACTGAACTTGCTGGTGTTGTGTTTGAAGTACTGTGGTATACATCATAACTGGCAGCACTACCTGTCCATGAAACTAAAGCAGAATTAGCTGTGATTCCTGAAACAGCCTGTAATACCGGAGGAGCACAGTCTGAATATACGTCTGCTGAAAAAGCAAAAATATTAGGTAAACCTGAACCACTAATTTTGGAAACCGTTACACTTTGTATTGGCTTTGCCTGGTTTGCAGCATCTATTGCCAGTTCAATCTGATATAACCTTGGGTTCGTTCCCCCCTCAGGAGAAGGAACATCATCACCAGCACCTGGAGTAGCCCCGGGTTTTTTAATTCTTCCTATTCCCTGGATAGCAAAGTTAGATCCTCCATACCAATCTGAAAGACTGATTCCTGAAAATGTCTGCGAACTACCATCTGTAAAATTTACCACCGCATTTACCGTAGAAGTACCACTTCCACTCACCGCAAGCATATACAGTTTAGTAACAGGTTTTGGCGTTGTAAATGCCAGAGTCCCGACATCACTGATAGCAGCCAATCTTAAAGAATTATTTGCATTTAAACTTGCCAGCTGAAAGCTTAATCCCGGAGTGGTTCCCACTACAGAATTAATAAGCCCGTCAACAGGAATACCATACGTAATAGCTGCACTTGTAGAGGTTAGTTGAAAATCTTTAGCCACAAAAGCATAAGAAACTCCATCTACATCATTGTTTGTTGAAACTGTTGAGGAACCGATTCCGTTAGCAATGACGTCTGCCGTATACCCTGAAGAAACCGGCATTGTCTGAAAATTTTGAGCCATCATTACACTGGCCGAGAAGAGAGCGATGGCAGGCACCACTCTAGAAAATAAATTTATTACCATTTTAATCACATTTGTGGCGAAATTTAGGAAAAATAACAATACAAAATTATTATTTTTAATAAAAAATCAACATTTATTTAAAATACATAAAATATCAACATCAAAAATCATTAAAATAAGCAGATTCTAAAGAGAATATAAAAACGGAGTTAACTTCTTCTTAATTGGCTCTTAATTTTATTATTGAGAAATTAAATCCTATTTTTGTCATACAAATTTTTTGAACAATGCCGAATATTTCAAACAGAGCACTGCATATGCCGCCATCGCCGGTAAGAAAACTGGTTCCCTTTGCGTTACAAGCAAAACAAAAAGGAATAAAAGTATATCACCTTAATATCGGACAGCCTGATATTGAAACTCCGGAAACAGCTTTAAATGCTTTAAAAAACATCGATTTAAAAGTATTGGAATATGCGCTTTC
This sequence comes from uncultured Chryseobacterium sp., assembly GCA_965720825.1. GTDB lineage: Bacteria > Bacteroidota > Bacteroidia > Flavobacteriales > Weeksellaceae > Chryseobacterium. The sequence goes on from CBFQYI010000020.1 coordinate 5,743, forward strand.
TGAAGGGAATATTGAATACAGAAAAGCCCTTACAGAATACTACCAATCTTTAGGCTTCTCAGATCTTACTCCTGATAACTTTATTGTTACCAACGGAGGTTCTGAAGCACTAAACTTTGCCATCTCTACTTTATGTGACGAAGGAGATGAAGTGATTATTCCTGAACCTTACTATGCCAACTACAATGGTTTCACCAGCACATTTGATGTGAATGTAGTAGCAGTTCATTCTACAATTGACACTGGTTTTGCTTTGCCACCTGTTGAGGAATTCGAGAAAAAAATTACAGAAAAAACAAGAGCAATTATTATCTGTAACCCTGGAAACCCAACCGGATATCTTTATACCCGTGAGGAACTTCAGAAACTGGCAGAAATTGCTTTGAAATATGATATCGTAATCATTTCTGATGAAGTATACAGAGAATACGTATACGATGGAAAGCAGCAGATTTCAATGCTTGATTTCCCTGAATTAGCTGAAAACTGTATCATCATTGACTCAGAATCCAAGCGTTACTCTATGTGTGGCGTAAGAATCGGATGTATGGTAACACGTTCCAACAAGATCCGTAATGCTGCTATGCTTTTTGCACAGGCAAGATTAAGCCCGGTTCTTTTAGGACAGATTGCAGCAACAGCAGCACACCAGAATGACGGTCCTTACATCAGAGCCGTAAGAGAAGAATATACCCACAGAAGAAATGTGTTGGTAGATCTTTTAAATGCTATTCCAGGGGTAATCTGCCCTAAGCCGAGAGGAGCTTTCTATTGTGGTGCAGAACGTCCGGTAGACGATACTGAAAAATTTGCTCAGTGGTTGCTTGAAAAATATTCTCTTAACAACGAAACGATCATGGTGGCGCCTGCAGGAGGATTCTACAGCGATCCTGAATTAGGTAAAAAACAAGTAAGAATTGCTTACGTTCTGAAAGAAGAAGATTTAAAGAGAAGTGCTGAAATTCTGAAAGAAGCTTTAAAGAAGTACAGAGAAGAATTCAGTCTGTAAAATAGATCCTATGCCGACAACAAAAAAACGCTATCTGAAAATCCTGTTTTCGATTCTTTTGCTGTCGGCATTTTTTTCTTGTGATTCAAAAAAGACAGAACAGTCAGCTTCCCATAAAAATCCACACGAGATTACCTTCATCAGTGTATCTGATGTTGAAGGAAACCTCGGAAACTACAGGATTATTAAAGCTACAAAAGATTCTGTTTTTGCAGAAAAAGGAATGACAGCCAATCAAACCCATAAAGCATGGACATCTGCCATCAATCCGGAAACATGGAAAAAGCTGGTATCATCCGTCAATATTACAGATCTTGACCATATAAAAAGCTCTCCCAGCCAGCAGTCTGTAGACGGAATAGATGAAACCTTCCAGATCCGGACTCCCAAAAAATCACATATTTATGTGAATGCTTATGCAGACACTTTACACTACAAGCAGCTACAGCAACTTAAAGAACAACTAGACAAAATTCTCCCCAAAGAATATCAATAAAAACATGCAGGAAAATTTTTCATTACAACCTTATAACACATTTGGTGTTGAAGCCAAGGCCCGATATTTTACTGAAGTCAATTCTATTGATGAATTGAAAGAAGCGCTCACTTTTGCAGAAACCCAATCTCTTCAGCTTCTTTTTTTAGGAGGCGGAAGTAATATTCTTCTTACCAAAGATTTTGATGGTCTTGCCATTCAACTTAATTTAAGAGGAATTTCTGAAGAGCATATCAATGAAAATGAAGTATCGGTAACAGCAAAAGCAGGGGAAAACTGGCATGAATTTGTGATGTACTGCCTGCAAAAAAATTATGGAGGCCTTGAAAATCTTTCTTTAATTCCCGGAAATGTAGGAACTTCTCCCATGCAGAATATCGGAGCTTACGGAACAGAGATCAAAGATATTTTTGTGAGTTGTAAGGTATTGGATTTAGAAAATCTTGAACTGAAAACGTTCAATCTTGAACAATGCAGATTCGGATACAGGGATTCTATTTTCAAACAGGAAGGAAAAGGCAGATATGTTATTCTGGAAGTTACTTTTAAACTGACTCAAAAAAATCACCATATCAAAACAGAATATGGAGCGATCAAATCCGAACTGGAAAATCTTGGTATTGAAAACCCAACCATTCAGGATGTTTCCAGGGCAGTGATCAACATAAGACAAAGTAAATTGCCGAATCCTAAAGAAATCGGAAATGCCGGAAGTTTTTTCAAGAATCCTACTATTGCTTTGGTTCAGTTTGAAGCATTAAAACAACAGTTTGAAAATATTCAGGGTTACCCGAATGGAGATAAGGTAAAAGTTCCTGCAGGATGGCTGATTGAGCAATGTGGATGGAAGGGAAAGCAAATCGGGAACGTGGCTTCACACAAATTACAATCTCTTGTCATTGTAAATGCTACAGGAAACGCTACAGGAAAAGAAATTTTTGACTTTTCTACAGAAATCATTAATTCTGTAAAAGAAAAGTTCGGGATAGAACTTGAACGGGAAGTGAATATTATTTAATCTAAAATATATAAAGGCTGATTCATATGAATTCAGTCTTTTTTTATTTCTTATTATTTGTAAGTGTTGGATAAACGCAAAGGCGCAAGGATTTTATCTTCAATAAAATTGAGCACTATGTATTTTAAGCAATAGGATCTCTCGCTGATTATGCAGATTGTGCAGATCTTCAAGAAAAATCTGCACAATCTCCTAAATCTACGAGAATATTTTACTTTATAGAATCTTATACATACCATAGTCAGCAATTTTAAACATTATCGTATTTTCTAACAGCATTCAACTTATTCAATTACAATACATCACCGGAAAATCATTATTTTAGCTTAAAAATTACAATCTGTGATGAAAATAGCTATTCTTGGAGCCGGAAATATGGGACTTTCTTTTTCAAAATCATTTTTGAAATACGAACTGATCAAACCTGAACATCTCCATCTTATTATCAGAAGTCAGGAAAAAATCGCCAAAATAGCTGAGGAATTCCCCAAATCTAAAATTTCCACTTTTGAAGAAGTAAAAGATATTGATGCTGATCTCATTATTATTGCTGTAAAACCGCAGGACTTTCAAACCGTTGCTCAAAATATTCAGTTTACATTCAAAGAAAACCAGATGGTTTTATCCATCATGGCGGGGATCAATATTGAAAAAATCCAAAAATTACTGAATCATCCGCTTGTTGTAAGAGCAATGCCCAACTCTCCTACCCTTCTGGGAATGGGAATCACAGGCTATACTGCAGCCAACGGAATTTCTTTCAGCCAGTTAATCAATATTGAAAGATTATTGAACAGTACGGGAAGATCGGTTTATCTGGAGAATGAGGAACTTCTGGATGGTGTCACTGCCCTTTCAGGAAGTGGCCCTGCTTATTTCTATTATATTATCGATGCCATGATTAAAGCAGGTGTTGAAATGGGAATTGAAGAAAATCTTTCCAAACTTTTTGTAAAACAGACTATGCTGGGTGCTTATCATCTCATCAATAATTCAGAAAAGAATCTTGAAGAGCTGATTAAAGATGTTGCATCCAAAGGCGGAACTACCGAGGCTGCTTTAAAAACGTTTGAAGAAAACAGTTTTAAAGAAATTCTGAAACAGGGAATTCTGAACGCAGAAAGGCGTGCCAAGGAACTTAATAGTTAAATCTTTTTTCAATCATTCTGCAAAACGTCCATCCCAGATACACCCCAAAAGTATTCAGGATGATATCGTCTACCTCAAATATTCCCATTCTGGTAAAATATTGAAGTGCTTCCACAATAACAATACAAGAGATAAAGCCAAACAGTAATGGCCTCAGTTTTCTCAGTTCAGGAATGACCCAGCCCAAAAATCCAAAAGGAATAAACATCAGGATATTCCCCAAAACAATCATCATAGTATATATAGTCTTATTGGGACCCTGAATAAATTTTATGGTAGAAAAAAAAGGTTCTACCGTAATGAGATTTTCCTCGTACTGAAACCTGCCCATTCCTAAAAACATAAGATAGAGCAAAAACAGAGTATACGGAACAATAATGATTTTATAAATTTTCTTTAACATCGAACTGCTAATATATTCATTTCAAAAACATTAAATTTGTGTATTAAAATAATTTAATGAAATACGTTCTACTTACACTTATTTCAGCAATGCTGCTGTCGGTTTCATGGCCAACTTATGGGGTTCCGTTTTTTATATTTTTCGCTCTTGTTCCTCTTCTGATGATGGAACATGGAATTTCAAAATTTTCAGATTATAAAAGGAAAAGCTGGATGGTCTTTGGATTGTCTTACCTGTGTTTTATCATCTGGAATGTAGTCACTACGGGATGGCTGTATGGTTCTAAGAACCCTGACGGAAGCCACTCACTGATGGCTGTTTTATTTCCGGTACTGGTCAATTCTCTTTTATATTCTTTGGTATTCCAATGTTATCACTGGTACAAAAATGCTCAGGGAACGTATTGGGGATTAGGATTCTTGATTGCCATCTGGATGAGTTTTGAAAAATTTCATTTGGGATGGGAACTTACCTGGCCGTGGCTGAACCTTGGGAATGTATTTTCAGATTACCCAAAACTGATCCAATGGTATGATACTTTAGGAGCAACCGGAGGAAGCTTCTGGATTCTTCTGATTAATGTACTCATTTTTTACACAGTAAGAACATGGGAAGCAGGAAGAAAGAGAAAAGATTTGATCAAAAATTCGGCTATTATTGGAGCTTTGATTGCTTTGCCCATGATTATTTCAGTAATCAAATACAATAATTTTGATGAAAAACCAATCGGACAGGTGAATGTTCTGATGCTGCAACCGGATCTTGATCCTTATGCTGAAAAATATTCGAAAGACAGTCTGACTATAGAACAGGATTTACTAGCTCTTGCTAAAAAAAACTCAACCGGTAAAATTGATTACTATATTGCCCCGGAAACAGCTTTACCGGGAAGAGGATCTATTTCTGAAACAGCTTTTGAAAAGAGTTTACTTCTCAATAATATCAAAGGATTTTTATCCAATCATCCAGGATCTGTTTTTGCAACAGGAATTTCTTCACACCGATTTTTTTATAATCCAGCTGATTTACCTAAAGAAGCTTACCAGATCAACAGCGGTGTCTGGGTGAGTAGTTATAATACAGCCATTCAATTGGTGCCTAATCAAAAAGTACAGGCTTACCACAAAGGAAAACTCGTTCCTGGAGTTGAAATATTCCCTTATATGAATGTTTTAAAACCATTGCTTGGAGATGCCATGCTGAATCTGGGAGGAACAGTAGCTTCTTTGGGAGCAGATAAAGAAAGAGTTGCATTTTCAAATCCTTACAACAAAGGAAAAATCGCTCCTATCATTTGCTATGAAAGCATCTATGGTGAATTTGTAACAGACTATGTAAAAAAAGGAGCTAACTTCTTAGGTATTATGACCAACGACTCCTGGTGGGGCGTTACGGAAGGGCACAAACAACTTTTATCTTATGCTAAACTGAGAGCTATTGAAACCAGAAGAGAAATTGCGCGTGCTGCCAACAGTGGAATTTCTGCACATATCAATGCTAAAGGTGAGGTAACTGCCGATACTTTCTATGGTGACCAAACCGCTTTATTTGCGAAAGTAAATCTGTATGACACCATGACGTTTTATACCAGAGCAGGTGACCTTCTTTCAAGGTTTTCCATATTTGCGTTAGGGTTTTTATTATTTTATTACCTGATTGAATGGTTCAAAAAGAAAACAAAGAAAGCTTAGTTTTTAAACACAAATTGCACGAATCTCTACACAAATAACACAATCTGAGTAATCTGCACAATCAGCGAGAAAATATAACACTCGCAAATTTTGCAGATTACGCAGATTTTTATTTTATGAAGTTTTACTTTACTTTAAATAGGCAAAATATTCAGACTAAAAAAAAGAAAAGCCAGCTGGACGTCTGGCTTTTCTCATTGATAGAAGATAGAATTGATTCAATTACTTAATCGTAAGTTTTCTGGTGGTTATTTCGTTTTTTATCTTCAGTTTTAATAAATAGACTCCTTTAGGTAAATGAGAAACATCAATAGACTGATCTCCATTTACACTGATATTCAGTTTTCTTCCCTCCATTGAATACATTTCGGCTTCCGAAACTTTTTCTCCTTTGATATACACTTTATCTGATGTCGGATTTGGGTAGATAACCAATTGTTTTTCAGATTTGATTTCAGCTGTTCCCAACACACTCTGCGTAGAAGCATCAGAATATACTTTTGAAGCATCAATAGACTTCACACTCCAGTATACGTTTTGAATGGATGGATCAAGCTCAAGAAACCATGATGGTGTTGTTACTACATATTTTGCAATATCATGAGCTCCCTGTGTAGATCCTACAGTAATTTCATAACGCAATGCATTCACCGGAGTTTTATCATCCGATGCCCCACTCCATGTAAAATTAAAACGATTTCCGTTTTTAGTCAGGTTCAATTGAGTAGGTGCTGCAGGTTTTGCATTGGCTGCCGTAGAATTATTTTTAAATACTTTAGTCAGTGAAGGAAGATCGGAAGCAGCCCAATCAAATCCACCCAATAAGATATCCAGATGATGATCATTATTAAAATCAAAAAGCTGTACCAGCCCAGGACCTCCAAGTGCAGTAATACCCGTTACAGTTCCTTCATTGAATTTATGATTGGAAACATCATAGATATAGGTTTTCACAACAGCATTGTAATTTTCATTTCCTGAAATAATAAAGTCGTAATAGCCGTCGTTGTTTAAATCTCCAACACTCAATGCTACATCTGAAATATCGCTTACAGCAATTGCCTGAGGAGTCAATGTCCCGGTACCATTATTCATTAAAACAGCAAAATAGGCATCATCATTGGCATCTCTTCCCATCACTACAATATCCTGGAAACCATCCGCATTAAAGTCTGCAAAATCTATTTTCCCCACTGCTACAGGCGCAAGATCCTGTGTAGGAGTCAGAACTCCAGCCTGGTTCATATATACTTTGGATACTGCACCTCCATTGATATCTGATCCGATAATTACGAGATCCAGCAGGTTGTCATTATTAAGGTCTACTACTTTAAAACTTCCACTTTGAGTTCCATCTACCCAATTTTCCGTAAGATCAAAACCAGTTCCCGTGTTTTTATAATAATCCAGACTATTTCCAAAACCTCCTCCATGTGCATACTGAGTTCCATTAATTGCATAGTCAGGTTTCCCGTCATGGTTAAAATCAAAAACTTCCAGAGATCCGTAAATTTTACCTGGTAATTCTGCTTCTTTTACAAATCCTGTCCCGGTATTTTTGAATCGGTATTGTTTATAATTAACAACATCCATATAACTGAGTCCTGTAGAAATAATATCCATTAACCCATCATTATTATAATCAATGAATTTAATATCTCCCAGATGAGTCACATCTGCTCCCAATCCAACAAACGGCAATAAAGTTGTCCCATTATTCTGATATACTTCATTATAAGTACTGTCTACATTTCCGTCCCCATCAGAATCTATAGCACCGTTGAGCACAATATCAAGCGTACCATTGTTATCTATATCTGCGATATCAGCTGCAGAATAATAAAAATTATTCATGCTTGTAGGGACCTCAGTAAAGTTCTGAGCCATTAGACTAACTGGTACCATAGACAATAAAATATAAATCCTCCTCATCTTTGTTTTTATTTAGATTAATTAAAAACAAAGATAGAATATTAAATTCTCCGGGTTAAAAAAAGGCTGTATGAAATATATCAGCACCCTTTATCTGCTGTATCCCAAGGATTCTACTATTTTAAAAATTCAATATTATTAATCAGTCACTTATTTACAAATATTTTCTAAAAGATTTGTCTATCTAAAAAATTCTTCGTTATTTTGCACTCTCAAATATTATACAAATAAGAACATCGAGATATGTCAAGAATTTGCCAAATAACAGGAAAGCGTGCAATGGTTGGTAACAACGTTTCTCACGCTAATAACAAAACGAAGCGTCGTTTTGAAATTAACTTATTAGAGAAGAAGTTTTACCTTCCGGAGCAAGATAAGCACGTTACACTGAAAGTATCAGCTCATGGATTGAGAGTGATTAACAAGATTGGAATCGAGGAAGCTATTGAAAGAGCTACTAGAAACGGATTGATTAAAAAGAATTAATAAATCATGGCAAAAAAAGGAAATAGAGTTCAAGTAATCCTTGAATGTACAGAGCACAAAGAAAGTGGTATGCCAGGAATGTCTAGATACATTTCTACAAAAAATAAAAAGAACACTACAGAAAGATTGGAATTGAAAAAATACAATCCTGTTCTTAAGAGATCTACCCTTCACAAAGAAATTAAGTAATTTATAAATAATAACTTACCATGGCAAAGAAAGTAGTAGCAACCCTACAAAGCGGTCAGTCTAAGAAGATGACTAAAGTGGTGAAAATGGTTAAGTCTTCTAAATCAGGAGCTTACGTTTTCGAAGAAAAAGTAATGAATGCTGACGAAGTAGACGGTTATTTAAAAAAATAATCAATACTTTGTTTACAATATAAAAAACTACTCATTTTTTTGAGTAGTTTTTTTGTTATATTCGTTTCATAAAAAACACATTATGAAGCAATTCTTTATTTTATTTTCCGCGATACTATTCACCGGATCTCCCTATCATTCTCCAACAATTCGCGAGAAAAGCAATTCTCAGACGAATGTGAAAATTATTATTTTGGGGAATGTACAGGATGCCGGCTCACCCCAGATCGGATGCCGTAAAGAATGCTGTATGGATCTCTGGAAACATCCCCGGCTGGACAGGAAAGTATCTTCTCTGGGAGTCATTGATAACGAACTGCAGAAAAATTATATCTTCGACGCCACCCCGGATTTCACCCAGCAACTGCAATTCCTGATGGAGCATTCAGCAGTTCCGAAGAAAACGGTACCTGATGGTATCTTTATCACCCATGCGCACATCGGACATTACACAGGTCTTATGTTTTTGGGAAAAGAAGGTATGAATTCCAGGGCTGTACCTGTGTATACCATGCCGCGGCTTAAAAGGTTCTTTGAAGAAAATGGGCCATGGTCCCAGCTGGTCCGTTTGAATAATATTGTTCCTTATGAGATGCAGAATGAAATGCCAATAAAGGTGAACTCCAATTTAGAAGTCACTCCTATACAGGTTCCTCATCGTGATGAATATTCGGAAACCGTGGGTTTCATCATTAAAGGCCCTCATAAAAAGGCGTTATTCATTCCGGATATAGATAAATGGAATAAGTGGAAATACAATATTGCAGATCTGATAAAAACAGTAGATTATGCATTTCTGGACGGTACATTCTATGACTCAGAAGAAATAGGATACAGAAATATTGACGATATTCCACACCCATTTGTAGTGGAGAGTATGGAACTGTTTAAAAACCTGTCACCAGACTATAAAAAAAGAATTTTCTTTATCCATTTTAACCATACCAATAAAATTTTAAATGAGGAGAGCCAACAAAGTAAACAGGTCATAGAAAAAGGTTTTAATATTGCGCGTCTGGGAGATGAATTTGAATTATAGCGACAATCAGTTTCATTGAGGAGACAGCAATAAAACTCTTGATAATGAACTTCAGGAAATAAAAATAATAAAGACTTTGTTTACATATAAAAAAACAACTCCTGTTTTGGGTAGTTTTTTTGTTATCTTTGCTCACCAGATTATTAATCAGTAAAGTATGAAAAAGATACTTGTTCTGGCCTGCACAGCAACTTTTCTATTTTCATTCAGTCAGAAAACTATGAATTCTGTAGAATATAAAAGTTCGCCTAAAGTTTTCAACATAAAAGGATTATCACAATCAGTCAGTATTGACTGTGGAAATTCTAAAATGATTTTATTATCCGGACAGGTTCCTCTGAACTCTGAAGGTAATCTTGTGGGAAATACTATTGAAGAGCAGACGCAGCAGGTTTTCAAAAATATTGAAAACATCCTGAGAGAATATGAAGGTACAGGAAAAGATATTATCAAACTGGTAATTTATACCACAGACATCAAAAAAACACCTGATTTCAAAAAAGTAAGGGATTTATATGTCAACCTTCAAAACCCTCCCGTAAGCAGCCTTGTGGAAGTCAGCAGGCTTTTCAGAGATGATGTGCTTATAGAAGTAGAAGCCACAGCAGTGATTAAAAATAAATAAGAATAAACTAAAACTATGAGTTGGTTTAAAAATATTTTCAAAAAGGAAGAAAAAGAAACCTTAGATAAAGGATTGGAAAAATCCAGTCAGGGATTCTTTGAAAAAATGACGAAAGCCGTAGTCGGCAAAAGCAAAGTAGATGATGAAGTTCTGGATGATCTGGAAGAAGTACTGATTGCTTCCGATGTAGGCGCCTCTACCACGATCAAAATTATTGAAAGAATTGAAGAACGTGTTGCCAGAGATAAATATGTAGGCGTTAACGAACTTGATAAAATTCTTCGTGATGAGATTTCAGGATTATTGCTTGAAAATCCTCATGCCGGTACAGGGAATATCGATACTTCAAAAAAACCATACGTAATCATGGTCGTAGGGGTAAATGGAGTTGGAAAAACAACAACCATCGGAAAACTGGCTCACCAGTTCAAATCGGAAGGTAAAAAAGTAGTTCTTGGAGCGGCTGATACCTTTAGAGCAGCTGCCGTTGACCAGCTTGTTATCTGGAGCGAAAGAGTGGGTGTTCCTATTGTAAAACAGGAAATGGGATCAGATCCTGCTTCAGTAGCCTTTGATACCGTACAAAGCGCCGTTGCTCAAAATGCTGATGTTGTCATCATTGATACCGCAGGAAGACTTCACAATAAGATCAACCTGATGAATGAGCTTTCCAAGATCAAAAGAGTGATGCAGAAAGTAATTCCTGATGCACCTCATGAGATTCTCTTGGTACTTGACGGTTCTACAGGACAGAATGCTTTCGAACAGGCAAAACAGTTTACAGCAGCAACGGAAGTAAATGCTTTAGCGGTAACCAAACTTGACGGAACAGCAAAAGGAGGTGTTGTCATTGGTATCTCTGATCAGTTCCAAATTCCCGTTAAATATATTGGTGTAGGTGAAAAAATGCAGGATTTACAACTTTTTAATGGTACGGAATTTGTAGACTCATTCTTCAAGAAAAGATGATTTATATCATGTTTTCCCTTATATTAGCAAACAAATCATTTTTAAATATTAACAATAAAAAAATTTGCAACTATGGGAATTATAACATGGATCCTATTTGGTCTTATCGCAGGTGCTATCGCTAAAATGATCATGCCGGGAACTCAGGGAGGAGGATGGCTTATCACTATCATCCTTGGAATTCTTGGAGCATTCGTAGGAGGAGCTATAGGAGTTTACGTTTTACACTGGGGTGATGTCACTTCATTCTGGAATCCGAGAAGCTGGATTCTCTCAATCGGAGGTGCTTTAATCATTCTCTGGATTTACGGAATGGCAACAAAGAAAAGCTGATATTAAAGCTGATAAAAAATAAAATCCCGGACCTGAAATTTCAGATCCGGGATTTTTGTATACAATATAAAATTTAGTTAGTCGTTGATTCTAATCTGATATGGCATTTCCATTTTCACCTCAGACTGTAGTTTCTTGTCTGTAATCTGCTGCAGAATCTCATAGTTGGATTTACCAATCTTGTTCTTGATAATTCTTGCAGAAACGTCCTCTTCATTCAGGTCTTTAAAGATTTGTTCGAACGGAGTCATTCTCTTAGGGAAAGCCTCTACATGATAAGATTTTAATCCGGCCTTCTGAGCAGCAAACTTCACAGCATCTGTTAAAGTACCCAATTCATCTACCAATCCTATTTCTTTTGCACGAACGCCACTCCATACTCTACCACCTCCTACATTATCAATCTGCTCAAAAGTTTTCTTTCTGTTCTGCGTCACAAAATGAACAAATCTCTTGTAAGTACCTTCTACACTTCTTGTCATCATATTTACTCCGTAAGGCGTCACTCCGTTTAATCCGGAATAATACATAGAGTTGGCATTGGTAGAAACAATATCTGCACGAATCCCGTTTTTAGCTGCAATATCTTTGTAGTAAGGCATCACCCCAAACACTCCGATAGAACCGGTAAGTGTGTTAGGTTCTGAATAAATTTTATCCGCAGCCATTGCTACATAATATCCTCCTGATGCGGCATAGTCTCCAAAAGAAACTACCAGTGGTTTTTTCTTTTTCAGCTGCTGTAATTCAAATAAGATCTCATCTGAAGCATTAGCACTTCCTCCCGGAGAGTTGATTCTGAAAACAACCGCTTTCACTTTATCATCCTCCTGAAGTTTTTTAATATACTTCACATATTTCTCAGAATGAATATCATTGTATTCATCCCCATTATTAATAGATCCCGAAGCATAAAGTACTGCGATCTTTTCACCAGATTTATCTTCATCTGCATAAGAATTGATATAACTAGTCAAAGAAATCTTGTTTAGTTTTTCTTCATTTTTTACACTTAACTTCGCCTTAAGAAGATCTTCATATTCTGATTTCTGGATTAGCTTATCTGCTAGTTTATATTTTAAGCTTTGCTCAGGAATCATTCCATATAAGCTATCTGTAATCATTCTGAACTGAGCAGTATCAATTTTTCTTGAAGCTGCCATTTTATTGGAAGTGTTTTTCCAAAGGTCATTCAAAAGAGTACTTAACTGTTCTTTATTTTCAGGAGAAATATCATTTCTTAAAAAAGGTTCTACTGCAGATTTGAATTTACCGTGACGGATTACTTCAATTCCAATCCCGTATTTATCGGCAAAATCCTTGAAGAAAGTAACCTCTGTAGAAAGACCTTTTAATTCTACCATTCCCGCCGGATGCAGATAGTATTGATCAGCAACAGATCCTAAATAATAAGCAGATTGTGATACTCCATTTCCATATGCGTACACAAACTTTCCACTTTTCTTGAAATCTTCAATAGCATTTCTAAGATCATCAATCTGGGTAAGTCCTGCAGATAAATAATCAGTTTCTATACTGATCCCTTTAATATTATCATCAGTTTTTGCTTTATTGATTGCCTCCAATGCATCATATATAAGTATACTTTTATTTTGGGCACCTAAACCGAATAATCCCATCTCTTCTTCAGTAGGGCTATCGATTATATTGGTCTTTAAATTAATCGTAAGAACTGAGTTCTTTTTCACCGCCACCGACTTATCATTCCCCATCGCACTGAACACAAGCATCATAATGAAAAAGATGAAAAATAGAGCGCAAAGTATGATAATTGCTACTATATTTGCCAAAACATTTTTAAAGAAACTTCTCATAAATCAATCAATTTTCTAATATGTCGCAGCATAAGGTCGTTTTGTTACTAGGAAGTAACTTAGGAGAGCAAAAAAAAAATGTAGAGCTTGCATTAAAGATGATTAATGAAGCTGGAAATCACATTTCACAAACCAGCGAATATTTAATGTCTGACCCTGTAGAGTTTGCCAGTTCCAATATTTTTTGTAATATTGCAGCAATAATATTCACACATCTTTCACCAATCCAACTGCTTGATTGTATTAAGAATATAGAAGTTGAGATGGGAAGAATTAATGATTCAAAAGTATCCGGAGGTTATACTGACAGGATTATAGATATTGATATCATTAAGTATAATGAGTTAAATTTTAAATCAGAAAGGTTAGAAATCCCTCATAAAAAACATCTTTTTGAAAGGGAATTTTCCAGAATATTATTGAAAGATTTTATTTAAAACATAAAACATATTGTATGAAATTAGGTTTATTATTATTGGCTACGTCATTGCCAATTGCTGCTTTCGCACAGAACAGCGGCACTACAGTAAACTCTTCCACAGAGTATCCTAATACATTCTCTTCAGGTTCCGCTAATGTACAAACTTTCGACAACAAAGCCAGACGCTTTAGAGACTGGTCTATTTCTGTCGGAGGAGGTCCTGCATTTATGGTACACTCCGATTTAAAATCTATCCGCAAGGATAAGACCAATTGGGGTTACAATGCTTACGTAAGCGTAGACAAACAAATCACACATGCATTCGGTCTAAGCCTAATGTATACGAGAGGAGAAACGAAACAGACAGCCCAGCTTCCCGGTGCTGCAGGTGTAAAATCAGGAATAGCTACTGCAACAACACAATTTGACAACATCTCTTTATTAGGGGATATCAACTTCTCGAATTTATTCAGAAGAGTAGACAACCACTCTCCATACAGATGGGCTTTCCATGGATATATGGGAATTGGGGTTCAGGGATTCAGAACATCATTACATGATAATGACGAATTCAGATGGAGCACCACTCCAAGAAGAACACCTTTGTTCATAAAACAAGACATTGATATCAACTCTATCTTCTATCAGGGAGGTCTGGGAATAAAATACAATGTTTCAAAACTTATTGACGTTGAGGCCAGAACCATGTACATCATCAGTGGTGATGATGAATTTGATGGTGGCGGATGGGCAGATCCTAATGATTATGATCCTTCCACTCCAGGTTCAAAATATAACATGCTAAACTCAAGAAGATCTGATAACGCCTGGACAGTAAGGTTAGGAGTATCTTTCAAATTAGGAAAACACGAATCTCACCTGGCATGGCATGAT
>CBFQYI010000021.1:0-20391 GCA_965720825.1 uncultured Chryseobacterium sp.
GTGATGCTGCACGATCCTGGGCAAGCCGCCTTCGTCCGGCGCGAGTTGCGGCCGTTGCTTGGGCCGGGATTTGCCATGCGGACCTGGGACGAAGAGAATTCCGGTATTCTCGACGCGCTGCTGGTGGAGAAGAACGTGATGTTTTACCTGCTTTTCTTCTCTGTACGGCAAACTCTACAATCAGGATGGCATTTTTGGCCAGTAGCCCGACCAGCATGATCAATCCTACCTGAACATAAATATTGTTATCAATTCCAGCTAATCCTGTGAATGCAAATACTCCGAAAATCCCTGTAGGAATGGTAAGAATAATAGCAAACGGAAGAATGTAACTTTCATATTGGGCTGCCAGTAAGAAGTAAACGAATAGAATACTTAAGAAGAAAATAAAGGCAGTCTGTCCGCTTGTTTTAATTTCTTCACGGGTAATCCCTGTCCACTCATATCCATATCCTCTCGGAAGTGACTGCTGGGCAACTTCTTCTACCGCTTTGATGGCATCACCGGTACTGTAACCAGGTTTCGGAGTTCCGTTAATCGTTACGGCGTTGAAAAGGTTGTTTCTTGTTACCGTTTCAGGACCGAAAGATCTTTTTAACGTTACCAGAGTTTTTGCAGGAACCATTTCTCCTGATTTATTTTTTACATAGATTCCTTCCAGTGAATTAACATCTGTACGGTAAGGAATATCGGCCTGAGCCATTACTCTGTAATACTTTCCGAATCTGTTGAAATCCGATACAAAGCTACTTCCGAAATAAATCTGCATCGTCTGCATCAATTCTGTTACAGAAACACCCAGCTGGTTGGCTTTATCCGTATCCACATCAATAGTGTACTGAGGGTTTCCTGCTGCATAGGTTGTAAAGGCGAAAGCAATTTCAGGTCTTTTCATCAGCTCTCCAATGAACTGTTGAGTAGTTGTTCCCAACTGTTCAAAAGAACCGTTTGTTTTATCCTGAAGCATGAATTCAAATCCTGAAACGTTACCGAAACCTTGTACAGTAGGGAAGTTGAAGAAGAATGCGTTGGCATCTTTCACCTGGCTTACCTTACCTGTCAACGTTGCTGCAATCTGATCAGGATCTTTCATCTCACCACGTTTGTCATAATCTTTAAGCTTAATGAAACCTGCGGAATATGGAGAAGCGTTAGCATTACTGATGAAGTTCATCCCATCTGCTACCCAAAGGTGGTTGGTTGCTTTTTCAGCATTGATAATTTTATCAATTTGTGCTGTAGCTCTGTGCGTTCTTTCCAATGAACTTCCCGGAGGAGTATTCACTGCATACAATACGAATCCCTGGTCTTCCGTAGGAATAAATCCTGATGGTGCTTTTTTGATCAAAAATACACTTGCTGCTGTAATGACAACAAGACCTCCTATTGCAACCCATTTATTTTTAATTAAAAACTTAAGGCTATAGATATATTTTCTGGTCATGCTGTTGAAGCTGGCATTAAAAGCATTGAAGAATCTTGCTCCAAAACCTTTTTTATGACCGTGTTCACCATGTTCTCCCTGAGGATCATTTAAGAACATGGCACATAAAGCAGGACTCAATGTCAATGCATTCACTGCTGAGATTAAGATGGCAATCGCTAACGTGAATGCAAACTGTCTGTAGAAAACTCCCGCAGGTCCCTGCATAAATCCAACCGGAATAAACACGGCACACATTACCAATGTAATGGAAATAATAGCTCCTGAAATTTCACTCATCGAGTGCATCGTAGCATGCTCTACAGGCATTCCTGTTTGTTCCATTTTAGAATGGACGGCTTCTACCACCACAATCGCATCATCCACTACAATACCAATGGCGAGTACCAATGCAAATAAGGTAAGCATATTGATACTGAAACCAAATAACTGAAGGAAGAAGAAGGTTCCGATAATTGCTACCGGTACAGCAATAGCAGGAATTAATGTAGATCTGAAATCCTGAAGGAAAATAAATACTACAATAAATACCAATACGAAAGCAATAACAAGCGTTTCCACAACCTGATGAATTGAAGCATCAAGGAAGTCTTTGGAATTATACATGATAATGGGTTTCACTCCTTTTGGAAGCGTGGTTTCCATTACTTTCACCTGCTTTTCAATTTCTGTCAGGATTTCGTTGGCGTTAGAACCTGCTGTCTGTAAGATCGCAAATCCGGCAACCGGTTTTCCGTCTACTCTGTTGGTTGCAGTATAGGTATAAGAACCAAATTCTACTCTTGCAACATCTTTTAATCTTAAGAAAGATCCATCACTGTTTGCTTTGATGGCGATGTTCTCATAGTCTTCATCCTTATTCAGTTTTCCTTTATATTTAAGGATATATTCGTAAGTTTCCTTACTTCCCTGTCCCAAACGACCAGGAGCAGCTTCAAGGTTGTGATCTTTAATCGCTCCCAAAACTTCCTGTGGAGAAAGATTATTAGCTGCCAGACGATCCGGTTTCAGCCAGATTCTCATGGAGTAATCTCTTGTTCCGAATACCTGAGCTTGTGCTACCCCAGGGATACGCTGTATCTGTGGAATCACATTAATCTTCAGGTAATTCTGAAGGAATAATTCATCATATTGTTTTTCATCTTCACTGGTTAATCCCATGAACATGATCATACTATTCTGAACCTTCTGGGTTGAAATCCCGGCCTGTACTACTTCCTGAGGCAGCTGACTCATCGCTTTCGATACACGGTTCTGTACGTTTACCGCTGCATTATCAGCATCTGCTCCCTGTTTGAAGAAAACACTCAGGGTCATAGTACCGTCGTTACTGGAGTTGGAAGTCATATAGGTCATATTCTCAACCCCGTTCACGGCTTCCTCAATAGGAGTGGCAACCGAACGTGCTACAACCTCAGCATTAGCTCCAGGATAGAATGCCGTTACCTGAACGCTCGGTGGAGCGATATCCGGGAAGAGGGCAATCGGTAAATTAAAGAGAGACAAAGCTCCCAATAATAAGAGTATTATGGAGATGACCGTTGAAAGGACCGGTCTTTCTATAA
Source organism: uncultured Chryseobacterium sp. (assembly GCA_965720825.1). Lineage (GTDB taxonomy): Bacteria > Bacteroidota > Bacteroidia > Flavobacteriales > Weeksellaceae > Chryseobacterium. The sequence goes on from CBFQYI010000021.1 coordinate 3,010, forward strand.
ATTGTTTTAACATAAGAAGTTTATTTTTTTAAGTCTTCTGTATTCGGAAAGGACTATAATGGTTTTGCTTTTAATAAGCTGTCAGAAGAAATGTTTTTCGGCTTAACAGAAGCACCGTCTTTCAAGTTTCCAATTCCTGTGAATACAATTTTTTCTCCAGGCGCAAGCCCTTCAGAAATAAAATAATAGCTATCCGTTTTTCCTGATATTTTGATGGGTCTCCCGGTTACCTTCTGATCTTTACCCATTACATATACATAGGTTTTATCCTGAATTTCGAAGGTTGATTCCTGTGGAATAACCACTGCATTAGAAATCAGCTGAGGCATACGCACTCTTCCTGTGTTTCCTGTTCTTAGAGTTCCGTTGGCATTAGGGAAAACAGCACGTACACTGATGGCTCCGGTAGTTTTATCAAACTGTCCGTCTACAATACTTAATCTTCCTTTTTCAGGGTAAGTACTGTTATCGGCGATGACAAGATCTACCATCGGCATATTTTTCAGTTTTTCTTCTAAGCTTGCTCCCGGATATTTATTCTGGAAAGCAATGAAGTCAAGTTCACTTAAAGAAAAATACGCATAGATTTCGCTGATATCAGATAATAAAGTCAATGGATTTACATCTGTTCTGGAGATCAGACTTCCTTTTTTATAAGGAATTCTTCCGATATAACCGCTTACAGGAGCTGTAATGGTGGTAAATCCTACGTTGATTCTGGCGCTTCCTACAGAGGCTCTGGCTTGTGAAGCAGCAGCAACGGCCGCTTCATAATTGGCTTTTGCAGTTTTAAGCTGTACATCAGAAACTACTTTTGCAGCAACCAGTGGCTGAAGTCTGTCTACTTCTACTTTTGCTTTTTGGATATTGGCATTGGCAGCCTGAAGATTAGCCTTAGCCATATTCATCTGTTCGCCATAACTTCTTGAATCTATTTTAAATAACGGTTGTCCTGCTCTTACATAAGCTCCTTCTTCTACATAGATTCTATCCAGGTAACCATCTACCTGAGATCTGATTTCTACGTTGTTTTTCCCTTCTAAAGCAGTTGGGAATTCCTGATATGTAGTAGCGGGTGAGGTGATAACGGTATAAACCGGAAGTTCTGGAGCTGGAGGTGCGGCATTGGTTCCTTCTGCGGCTTTTGTGCAGCTCTGTAAAAGAATTATACTTGCAATAAGTACAATAAACCTTGTTTTTCCAGGTAATTTCATTGTTGGTTTAATTTTTTTAATGAAGTGTTAGAGGTAAGTAAAGTGTTTTTGATAAATGCTGTATTTTTTCCTAACAGTGTTAATAATTAGTTCAAAAAAAATTACAGAATTTTTAATGTCCGATAAAGTCGATTGTTTCCATAATTGAAAATTGTTTTTAATGTATTTAAGTGTATAATGTTGGTGTAAGGTGTGTTAATTTTACTAACAGTGTTAATTTATGAGCAAAAAATGACTAATTTTAACAACTGAATTCTATGAATGGTTTCATAAAGGATTGAGTTTTTAATCAGGAATAACAAAAATATTTATATTAATTCAGTGTTAATTTTCCTAACGGTGTTAATTTTCAATTCAAAAAAAAATTACAAAGACTTAATAAAGGCCGAAACAGTTTCGTCCAATGTAGTCTTATTCATTGTGGAAGGGATATCAGCTGTACGCATCATCATAATAGAGATCATACCGTGTACGGCAGAAAACAGAGCGTGAGACATATGACAGGCATTGTCCGGATTGGATCCGTTTTTCTTAATAATCTCATAAGTACATTCATAGATAAGCTCCTGAAATGATGAGAATTCCTTTTTCATCTGACCTTTTCCGCAACATTGCATTCCAAGACCAAACATAAGCTGGTAATATTCCTTATTTTTAAAAGCAAAGTTCCAGTACGCATCCACAATGGCAACAAGCTGCTCTTCCGGAGTATCGTGTTTCTGCTGAGCTTTTAATAATTCTATATGTAACTTGTGGAAGCCATCTAAAGAAATTTCAAATAGAATAGCTTCTTTATTTTCAAAATAATCATATACAACGGGAGCACTATACTCAATAGCATCTGCTATCTTACGCATAGAAAGCGAACCCCAGCCTTCAGTTTTCGCCAATGTAAAAGCAGCCTGCAAAATATTTGCACGGATGGATTCTTTTTCTCGTTGACGGCGTTCATGTAGACCCATGATATTTATTTACTAACAGCGTTAGCAAAACTACAAACTTTTTGATATAAGTTCCAAAGGGTATTATGAATTTTATGGGTTGACTGGTTTAATTCAGAAAAATTAACCAAAGGCTGGATGCTGGAAGAATGGGGGCTGGAAGTTATTTTTAGTGTTGAATAATGCAATAATAGAATTTGGCTATAACTATTTTTGAGGGCTGAAAATCTTCCCTCCTCCAGCTTCCAGCCTCCTTACCCTACAAAAATAAAATGCCTGTTTCAGAACCCGGCTTAATTAACAAAAGAAATAATTATCTTTGCCAGTAAAGAAATAAGGATATGAATACTCCCTCAAATATGTTGGCATTAGGAACAAAAGCTCCGTTTTTTGAACTTCCTAACCCGTCAAAAACGAATGAACTTCAGTCTTTGGAAGAACTGAAAGGAGAAAAAGGTACTTTGGTAATCTTCATGTGCAACCACTGTCCGTTTGTTCTTCATGTAATCGACAAGATCAATGAATTATACGAAGATTATAACGAACGTGGAATTGAATTCATTGCCATCAATGCTAATGATATTGAAAAATATCCTGCAGATTCTCCGGAAAAAATGATCGAATTCCAGATTGAAAGAAGATTTGATTTCCCTTATCTGTTTGATGAAAGCCAGGCGGTAGCAAAGGCTTATGATGCAGCTTGTACACCGGATTTTTATTTCTTTGATGATAAGCTTGATCTTGTATACAGAGGTCAGATGGATGATTCAAGACCTGGAAATAATAAAGATGTAACAGGTGAGGACCTGATTATTGCTTTTGAAAATCTTTTGGCTGGGGAAGCTCAGGAAGAAATTCAAAGACCCAGTATGGGATGCAATATTAAATGGAAATAATTACTGGTTGCTGGTTTATTTAGTTACTGGTTTTTACTCAATAATACAAAGCTGCTCTTTTGGAGTGGCTTTTTTGTTTCTTGCAGGGTTATTTTTTCTCGCAGATTTTGCAGATGACGCAGATTTTTAATTCTTAGTAAATTTCTCCATCCACTTTGTCACTCCGTAGGAGTCTCAGCCTAGTTTTTTATTGTAACCCTCTATAAAATGTCTATAACTAATCCTAGACTCCTACAGAATGGACAAATACAACGTTTAGTATAACCATTCGAATTGTCACCCCGCAGGAGTCTCAGCATCGGTTGCTTTTTTGTTGTACCCTTCACAGAGTTTATATAGCTAAGTCTAGATTCCTACGGAATGACAAACACAACGTTTAGTATAACCGCACGAATTGTCACTCCGTAGGAGTCTCAGCATCGTTTGCTTTTTTATTGTAAGCTTCACAAAGTTTATATCGCTAAGTCTAAATTCCTACGGAATGGACAAACGTAACGTTTAATATAACTGCGGAAATTGAAACAAGAGCCGAGTTATTAAAAACTTATTTTGGTTTTGACCTCCTTTTCAACCTTCAAATCTACATTCACTTTATTATGAGAGTAATTCCTGATAAACTCAGAAGGAGTCTTCCCCGTATATTTTTTAAACATCCTGTTAAAATACGTCACATTATTAAAACCACATTGATAACTGCATTCTGAAATAGACCTGTCCTGAGCCATCAGCAGGCATGCTTTATTGATTCTATAGCGATTCACAAACTCTGTAAACGTAATCTGAGTCGCTTTTTTAAAGAAATTACAGAAAGCTGGTAAAGTAAGGTTAGCTAGTTTTGCTACTTCTTCAATATCAATTTCCTTGTCGTAATGATGTTCTACATAGGTGAAGATATTTTCAAGACGGGTTTTATTCTTTGAAATAATGGTATAAGGCATAATTTCTTTATTTAAAAGATCATAATCTTCACATTTTGAAAGTTCAAAAAGAATTTCCAACAGCAATAAATATCTTTTATAGCCTTCAGATTCCAGCATCATTTTTAGCTTTGGAAGCATTACTTTTTTTACTTTTTGATGAAAATGAATCCCATATTTTGAAAGTTCCAACAGATTTTTGATGGATCTTGATTCTACTTCCTGCTCGGGAAACTGAAGGATTTCTTCTTTGAACTGAAGTACAATTTCTTCATGCGGATCAATAGAATTTAATCCAAATCCGGAGTGGGGAATATTAGAACCGATTAACACCAGATCACCATTCGTATAATTACTTTTATGGTAACCCACATGACGGGTTCCGTTCCCCGAAATGACACATACCAACTCAATTTCGGGATGATAATGGTATTCCCATTTGAATTCTGAAATGGGAGAATTATTGTGTATGGTACGGAATGAACTCTTTTCATTAGGGATAACCCTTTCAAAAGTAACTTTCATTTAATTAATCATATTTATTTACTAAAAATACTAAATATATTAATATAGTTCAAATATTGATTTACTGTGTTAAATTATCGTTAACAGAAATGCTTCTATCTTAGCCGACAAGAAATCACCTGAATGAAAAATCTTAACATCAAGGCCGTTTTATTTTTAAACTATTTTGTCTTCGCCATTCTTCTGAATTCCGTGGGAACAGTTATTCTACAGGTGCAGCAGAATTTTGGGATTTCAAAGTCTTCGGCCAGTGTTTTGGAGGGCTTCAAAGATCTTCCTATTGCCATATGTTCTTTCATTCTGGCTTCATTTCTTCCGAAGATAGGAATCAAAAAATCAATGCTGATTGCTTTATTGCTGGTAAGCTGTATGTGTTTTGTAATGCCGTTTACCAATGACTTCTGGGTATTCAAAATATTATTTGCAACCGTAGGAGTTTCTTTCGCATTGATTAAAATATCGGTTTTTACTTCTATCGGGCTGGTAACGGAAACAGATAAAGAACATTCCAGCTTTATGGGATTTCTGGAAGGTTTTTTCATGATTGGGGTATTGGCAGGAAATGTTTTATTCAGCTTATATATAGATGATCATAATCCTAAATCTACAGAATGGCTGAATGTGTATTGGGTGCTGGGAGGACTTTCAAGTTTATCTTTTTTATTCTTATTCTTTTCAAAACTGAATGAGCAGGAAGCTAAAAGTGAGAAAACAGATTTATTGGGAGATTTAAGAAACAGTGCAAGTTTGTTCAGTTATAAAAAAGTGTTGTGTTTCTTATTGTGTGCATTTCTTTTTGTACTCGTGGAACAAAGTTTTCAGACATGGACGCCCACATTTTATAAAGAGATTTTAAAAGTGCCTACCTCTATGAGTATTCAGGCGGGAGCGGTTTTAGCAGGAGCTTTTGCGTTGGGAAGATTTTTATCAGGATTCTTCTCCAAGAAATTCAGTTGGATCTATGTGGTTTCTTTTTGTGTAATCGGTTTTGCTATCAGTTTATTGTTAGTTTTACCATTGACTCATAATATTCATATTGATACAAATACAAACTGGATGAATGCTCCTTTGGTCGTGTATTTATTTCCTTTGATGGGAGGTTTACTGGCGCCTATTTATCCAAGTATCAATTCTGTGATTCTGGCATCTATTCCGAAATATTTGCACAGTGCCATGTCAGGATTGATTGTTGTTTTCTCAGCAATCGGAGGAACGATAGGTTCTATCATTACCGGTTTTGTGTTTCAGGAGTTCAGTGGGCAGCAGGCATTTTACCTTTCCCTGATTCCGCTTTCATTATTGATCACCTCTGCGGTTTTCATGAATAAATTAAAAATTAATCCTAAAAAATAACAATGAGTAATCAGCTTTACATAAATGAAATTCAAAATCTGTTTGATGCGGTACAGAGATCTGAAATTTTTGAAGATCAGAAAATGATGACGGATGCAGTTCCTCTGTTTCCAATTGCAAAGATTAATGAGGATTATGAACAATCTAAAAATACGGAAGGTTTTGATCTGAAAGATTTTGTGATGACTCATTTTGATTTTTTAGGAGCAAGAGTTTCCGTACACAGAGAGGAGCAGCTTCCCATTGGTGAACATATTGAAAAACTATGGGATGAATTGACCCGTACAGCATATGAAGAAAAAGGAACCCTTTTAAAATTACCAAAACCCTACATCGTTCCGGGAGGTCGTTTCAATGAATTTTTCTATTGGGACAGCTATTTTATCATGCTTGGATTGCAGGTTTCCGGAAGAATAGAAATGATGGAAAACATTATTGAAAACTGTTCTTACCTGATCCAAAATATAGGATTTGTTCCGAATGCCAGCAGAACTCACTTCCTGAGCAGATCGCAGCCTCCTTATTTTTCATTAATGCTGGATCTTCTTTTCGAAACAACGAATGATGAAGGAATTTATACACAATATCACGATACTCTGGAGAAAGAATATGCTTTCTGGATGAGTGGGGAAGAATGGCTTGAAAACAATTCCAGTGTAAAAAGAGTAGTGAAGACAATTGAAGGAGATATCCTGAACCGTTATTACGATGCAGAAAATGCACCGCGTCCCGAAAGTTATCTGATCGATATTGAAGATCATGAGACTACTTCAGGTGATGAATTTTACAGAAATATAAGAAGCGCCTGTGAATCCGGCTGGGATTTTTCCAGCAGATGGTTTGCAGACGGAGAACATATACAGACGATAGAAACGCTGAACTTAGCACAGGTTGATCTGAACTGCCTTTTGTGGCATTTGGAAATGACTTTAGCGAAATCTTCAGCACTTCAAAATCTGAGTGAAAAAGAAAATTATTTTTCAGAAAGAGCAGCAAGCCGAAGACAGATGATCAATAACTATTTCTGGGATGGAAATACTAACAATTATAAAGATTATCACACTAAAAAAAACACAAAAACACCGTCTGAACATATTGCTGCTCTTTACCCTTTATTCCTTGGAATTGCGGATCAGGAGCAGGCTGAGGCAGTTGCAAAAGCTGTTGCTGAAAAGTTCCTTTATCAGGGAGGGCTTGTTACGACAACCAAAAACTCAGGACAGCAATGGGATCTTCCCAATGCATGGGCTCCTTATCAATGGTTAGGATTTAAAGCAATGAAAAATTACGGCTTTGATGAGCTGGCAGAAAAAATTAAAAACAACTGGTGTTCCAATGTAGAAAGGGTCTACAAAAACACTGGGAAACTGATGGAAAAATACAATGCATTAGACACAGAAACAATAGCAGGCGGCGGGGAATACCCTAATCAGGACGGATTCGGTTGGACCAATGGAGTGTATTTACAATTACAACAAAACTGAAACTAACAATAAAAGATATGGCTATGAAAAAAAAATCGATCTTTTTAATCGCCGCAACAGCTACATTATATTTTAATAATGCTTATGCCCAGGAAACTCCGAAAGATTCGGCAAAAGTTTCTTCTATAGATCAAATTGTAATTACCGGAAATTCCGGTCCTAAGAAAAAAATAGAATCCAGTACTGCGATTTCCACCTTTAGTGCTAAAGAAATTCAGAAACAGAACCCAATCAGTGCTGCTGCTTTATTGCAGAGGGTTCCCGGATTTGCGGTGGAAACTTCAGGAGGTGAAGTTGGAAACAACCTTTTTGCAAGAGGGATTCCTTCTGCGGGAGCCTATGAATTTGTACAGGTACAGGAAGACGGTCTTCCGGTTTTTGAAGACGGAGCGCTTCAGTTTGCCAATGCTGACAACTTTTTCCGTGTAGATAATTCTGTAAGTCGTATGGAAGCTTTGAGAGGAGGTTCCGGATCTATTTATGCCACTAATTCACCCGGTGGTTTGATCAACTTTATTACAAGAGAAGGAACCAATGATTTCAGAGGTACAGCAAAGCTGGAAACAAGTACCTATGGATTAATGCGTACCGATGTTAATGTGGGAGGCGCATTGGTTCAGGATAAATTATTTTTCAATGTCGGTGGTTTTTACAGAACAGATGACGGAATCAGAAAAACAGGTTTCAAAGCTAATAATGGCGGGCAGATCAGAATGAATCTGAAATATGTCTTTGATAAAGGTTATGTAAAAGTATATTACAAAAAACTGGATGACAGAAATACATTCTTCCTTCCGATTCCTTTGATTCAGAACGGAGATAAACTGAAAGGATTTCAAGGCTTTGATCCTAACTATGGAACATATAGCTACAGAGCCATCAGCCAGCTGAATATTCCTCAGGCCGGAGGCGGGTTCTTCAACAGAAATCTTGAAGATGGTATCCATCCGAAAGTAGATGTATTAGGTGCTGAGTTTAAATATGATCTTGGAAATAATTTCACAGTTTTAAACAAAACCAGATATACCGATATCAATATGAATTATACGGGAATTTTCCCGGCTGGAGGTCCAAAGCTAGCGTCTAAATATGCTACTGATGCTGTGAAAGACGGAGGGCTTGGAATGAGCAATTATCAGTATTCTCTGGTAAGCAATGGAGCTGTTGTCAATCCTGAGTATGTTCAAAAATTAGGATTCTGGGCAATCGACAAGCAGATGAATAACTTTGTGAATGATTTGCAATTCAATTATAAATTTGACAAAGGAAATGTTACAGCAGGGTTTTACAAATCCAACTGGAAATCTCAGCAGTATTGGAACTGGAGTAATATTCTGACTACAGCTACAGACCGACCTGAGCTTTTGAATCTGGTAAACCCTTCTATGAGTCCGTCTGATGATGGGTATTCTAAAACCTACAACGGAGTAATGGATATGACATTTTTACAAAGAAGAACTCAGACGCAGGGAAGTTTGAATGATCTTTATGTAAACTTAGACTATAACATTACCGATGCTTTAAGTGTAAATGGAGGCCTTCGTTACAGCCACGATTATTATAAAGGAAATTTTGTCAATACAACAACAGCCAATTTAAATAACTCAGGGTTAACTACTGATGGAACTCATAGTTTCAACACGACTACGGCTGATGATAATATGAGTGTATTAGGAAACAAATACACCTATTGGAACTTCAATGTGGATAAGGTCTCTTTTACATTAGCTGCCAATTATAAAATCAATAGAGAAAATGCGGTGTATGCACGTTTCTCCAATGGTTTCAGATCTCCGAATGAAGAAGCTTATTACAATTACTTCTCCAATCCAAATCCTGATAAACCTTTAAAATCAGTAACAACGAACCAATTGGAGGTAGGATATAAATATTACTCGCGTACTTTTGATATTGCAGTAATTCCATTCTATTCTACATTAAAGAACCTATCATTTACAGATATCTTCTCGGATGGGAAGTCTGAAAATACCTTTGCCAATACAGAAAATTATGGAGTTGAATTAGAGGGGTACGCCCGTTTATTCAATAATATTTTAGAAGTTACCTTTAATGGAACCATTCAAAGTCCTAAATATAAAAACCTTGAAGCCGGAAGCGTACTTGAAGGAAATGTGGTAAGAAGAATGCCGAAGTTTTATTTTAATATCTCACCGGCGGTGAATATTACCAAGTCATGGAGAGCATATGTAAGTATGAACTACTATGGAAAACGTTTCCAGGATGAGAAAAATGTACAAACCTTACCTTCTTTTACAGAATTTGGAGCGGGAATGTCTTACCAGTTAGGGAGAATACGTTTTGCCGTTGACGGTACCAATATCTTTAACACTATTGGGATTACAGAAGGAGACCCAAGAGCAGGATCACCTAATGGAGACGGAATCATCATGGCCAGACCTATTATGGGAGCTGCTGCCAGAGCATCCATCACACTTGATTTCTAAATTCTATTTCTTTATAACAACAAAACCGTCAGAATTTCTGGCGGTTTTGTATTTTTTATTATTACGGTCCGATAAAAAGTATAAATACATTGAAAATATCAATATTTACGGCATGAATTAACAGGTCGCCCCTCCGGAGCTTTATTTTATGGGCTTCATTCTTTTTCTACTAACAGTAGATCCCGATGGGATCAAATTTAGCTCCAATAGGAGCTAACTGTTAATAGAACGTATTTGTTTTAAAATTATAGCTCCGGAGGAGCGACCTGTTAATGATATTTAAATTTTATTGAACAAGAATAATTTTTATATAAAGTATCAGATCTGAGGTTGATTCAAGACATTTATATGACTCTCAAACCCTCCGACTCTTTTACTTCAAAAAAGGATTATACTGTTTTTCAAAGCCAATCGATGTAGGATTTCCATGTCCTGAGAAAACCTGGGTATCATTATCTAAAATAAAAAGTTTCGATTTAATTCCTTCAATCAGCTGCTCATAATTTCCTTTATACAGATCTGTTCTTCCGATACTGCCTTCAAAAAGAACATCACCGGAAATCATGAATTTCTGATTGTCATTATGATAAACAACACTTCCAGGAGAATGTCCCGGAACATGATATATTTTGAACTTTTCTCCGTCCAGATCAATTTCATCACCTTCCTTAATATATTCTACTTCTACTTTTACCGGATTGATCTGCATTCCGAATCTCATACCACTCGCCTGAAGCATATCCAGAACTTCCTGGTCTTCCTGATGCATTCTCACAGGAACATTAAATTTGTCAAAAGCCCACTGAAGCCCCAATACATGATCAATATGAGCGTGGGTTAAAAGAATTTTCTGAATCTTCAGCCCTTTCTCTGTAATAAAATTATCAATAGCCTGAGTTTCCTGAGCATTCATATTTCCCGGATCAATTAACCAGGCATTTTTATTTTCGTTATAGATGATGTAAGTATTTTCACTCGCAAAGTTGAATACGAAACCTTGAATCTGAAGCATAACTGAATATTTTTTATTCAAAAATACGATATTATTAAGAAAATGGCTATTTTTCGTTATCTTCGTCATAATGAAAACTTTGCGAATACTCTTACTTTCTTTAGGCGGACTGGTTTTTGGACAAAATATCCAAAGTGTTCAGCTGTTCAATCCTCAGACTAATGATGAAACCCCTGTAATTAAGATAGGCGAGCAGCTGGTTCTGGGTTTTGATGATCTTACCAACGGTAGTCAGATCTACCGATATACATTTAAACACTATGACAGAAACTGGAATGAAGATAATCTGTTTTTTACAGAATTTGCTACCGGAAGTATGAATGCACTTCTGGATCAGTTTCAGTATTCTTTCAATACATTACAGGCGTATACCCACTATAAACTTGTTTTTCCGAATGATAAAATCCAGTTGAAGGTTTCCGGGAATTATGAACTGATTGTTTATAAAGATTCCGCAGACCAGCCTCTTTTCAAAAAAAGGTTTTATCTGGTAGAAGATGTAACATCTGTGGGATTGAATATTTCTAGATTTGCAGATGCAAAAAATCCAAATCTTAATCAGAGGGTAGAAGTGAATGTTTCTCCAAAGGGAGGAGATATTTCTTCCAATGTCAATTCAATCACGATGAATGTGATGCAGAATAACAACCCGAATATGGTGATTTCTAATCTTAAGCCAAGCAGTGTTTTAGGAAATCAGGTTCTTTTCCAACAGATGAACCTTACATTCCCGGGAGACAATGAGTTTTATTATTTCGATAATAAAAATATGAATATGGCCGCGGATATGGTGCGTGCTACCGAAATAAAAGATGATGTGAACCAGACGTATCTTCATCCGGTATGGGCATTTCCTTTAAATTATCAGTATCAACCCGATGTGAATGGAGCATGGTATTACAGAAGAAATGATTTGGGTAGAGAAAGAGATGCTGAAAGAGAAGCTGACTATTCATGGGTACATTTCTATCTGGATTCCGATCCTGTGGACAAAGAAATTTATGTGCTGGGAGGATTTAATAATTTTAAACCAAGCAAAGAAAATCAGATGCAGTATGATGCATCTACCAAACAATATGTGGCAAAAATATTTCTGAAACAAGGGTTTTATAACTATGTGTTGGTAACAAAAGATGGAAACGGTTTGAATTTTGGGGAAGTGAATGGTAATTTCTGGCAGACAGAAAATCTTTATCAGGCCTTTCTTTATTATGCACCATTTGGAAGAAATTATGATGGTTTAATGGGATATGGAGAATTCAGAACACCCATTGCCAATAAACGTTAAGTAATTATAATTTAAAATATACATAAAAAATAGGGCTGTCTTTTAAGATAGTCCTATTTTTTTTGTCCCTATTGAAAAGAATTAATCACTCAAATCTCAGAATAGGATTAATTTTCTATAATATAATGCACTACATAGTGAAAAAAAATAATTCACAAAATTTTGATTTTAATTAAATATTTTAACATAAAATTCACATTACTGAAAAAATATGTTTAAATAATTTTCTTTTTTTTAAAATCATTATTGTGTTTTATTTATCGATTTATAATATCAATTGAATTTTATTCATTGTTTTTACTGTTTTATTGTGAAAAGTTTATAAATTCGTCATCACAATCAACCAATATTAATATGAAAACGAAATTTATCTTAGTGGCAAGTGTTGCCGCCTGCTCTTTTGTGTTTGCACAAAACACTCCATCGAAATTAGTTCCGGGTAAAAGCGGACTCCATGCTGAATTTATGAGATTTGAAAAAGATGCACCTGCCTACCAGGGAAGCCCTGTTTTATTTGATGAAACGTCTCAGAGACTTTCTCCAGGGCAAGCTCGTAAACTAGGCTTGGAAAGAGATGCATTAGGTTTTGAAACTCAAAGATTTCAACAGACTGTTAATGATATTCCTGTAGAATACGGAATGATGGCGGTACAGACAAAAGACGGTAAAATTGTAGGACAATCCGGAAAATGGATTGTTAAAGTTCCGAAAGGGCTTGAGAAAAATGCCGGTCTTGCTGAGAATGCAGCATTACAGAGTGCTTTGTCATTCGTAGGTGCCGACTCCTATAAATGGAAAAATAAAGAGGAGGAAGATTTTCTTAAAAAAGAAACAGGTGATCCCAATGCAAGCTATGCTCCTAAAGGTGAATTAGTATATTATTCAGATCCTGATGATGATAAGCTGAATGATTTAAGGCTAGCTTATAAATTTGATATCTATGCGGAGAAGCCATTAAGCAGACAATATGTTTTTGTAGATGCTAAAAATGGAAAAGTATTAGGAGTTGACGCTATTATTCATGAAGTCAACACTCCGGGAACAGCAGTGACAGGATATAGCGGAACCCGCAGCATTACCACAGATTCTTATAACGGAAGTTACCGTTTAAGAGAAACAGGAAGAAATGGGGGAACTTCTGTAGAAACTTACAACCTGAAAAAGGGAACCAGCTATGCTTCTGCAGTAGACTTCACAGATACTGACAATAACTGGAATAATGTCAATACCAATAAAGACCAATATGCTACCGATGCGCATTGGGGAGCAGAAATGACAGTGGATTACTTCTACACAAAATACGGACGTAAGAGTATTGATAATAATAATTTTGCTATTAAATCTTATGTTCACTATTCTACCAACTACTTCAATGCATTTTGGGATGGTTCCAGAATGACTTATGGAGATGGAAGCTCTACAACAAATGGTGGAAAGCCTTTAACAGCAATAGATGTATGTGGTCATGAAATTACACACGGATTGACTTCTAAAACAGCGAATCTTGCTTATCAGAGAGAATCCGGAGCATTGAATGAAGGTTTCTCAGATATCTTCGGAAATACCATTGAGCGTTGGGCAAGACCTACTCAGGCAAGCTGGACACTGGGAGAAGATTTCAACTACGTGATCAGAAATATGGCGAATCCTAATGCGTACAGCCAGCCGGATACGTATATGGGAACCTATTGGAAAACTACTACAACTTCAGGTTGTGTGACTCCAAGTCAATCTAATGATTATTGTGGGGTTCATACCAATTCTGGGGTACTTAACTTCTGGTATTATCTGTTAGTTACAGGTGGTTCCGGTACTAATGACAAAGGTTTTGCTTATAATGTTTCTGCCATCGGACTGGACAAAGCCGGAGCAATTGCTTACAGAACATTAACGACTTATCTTACTTCTTCTTCTACATACGCTAATGCAAGAACTTATTCTCTTCAGGCAGCAGCAGATTTGTATGGAGCAGGCAGTAATGAAGTAACTCAGGTTACCAATGCATGGAATGCTGTAGGCGTAGGAGGAGGAACTTCTCCAGCAGGAAAAGTAGCAGCCACAGATACAGCGCTGTACACCATAAGCCCAAATCCTGCAACAGACAGATTTACCATCAACTTTGAAGGGAAATCAGGAAAAGGAATTGTAGAATTGGTAAGCCTTACAGGTAAGAAAGAAATTTCTGAGAAAGTAGAAATAACTGATGGAGTGAATAAGCTGAACATCCAATTGCCTTCCAATATTCTTCCGGGAGTATATATTGTATTGGTAAACGGAGAAAAAGCAGGAAACCTTATTAAAAAATAGCACCAAACTTTTTAATATATTCAACGAAAAGGCCGCAAGTTAATTCTTGTGGCCTTTTGTATATTTTAAGTAAAGAAGATTATACTAAATAGAAATCATTCAGTTTCTCTTCACAAAGTGTTTTTACCACTTCAATCCACCGGTCTTCATCATTCAGACATGGAATATAATGGAAGTTTTCACCGCCACCATGCATGAACTGCTCTTTTCCTTCTACCGAAATTTCTTCCAGAGTCTCAAGACAATCTGAAACGAATGCCGGGCATACAACAGCCAGGTTTTTTATTCCTTTTTTGCCAATGGTTTCCAGGGTTTCGTCTGTATACGGCTCAATCCATTTGTCTTTTCCTAATCTTGACTGGAAAGAAACAATCGTTTTCTCTTTAGGTAAATTCAGTTTATCAATGACAAGCTGTGTGGTCTTATAACATTGATGACGATAGCAGAACTGATGACTTGGATTATCTTCTCTGGAACAACAGTCATTAAGGTTACAGGTCTTCGTAGGATCTGTCTTATAAATATGTCTTTCCGGAACTCCATGATAAGAAAACTGCAGGGCATCGAAATTTTCAGGAAGCTTCTCTTTAATACTTTCTGCAAGGCAGTTGATATAAATATCCCTGTTGTAGAAAGGCTGAATATAATTGATCTTTATAGTTGGGAAATTCTTTTTTCTCACTTCCTCCGCTTTTTCAATCACGGTTTCCGTGGTACTCATCGCATATTGAGGATATAGTGGAAAAAGAACAATTTCAGTGACTCCCTGATCTACCAGTTTCTGAATACCGGCTTCAATACTTGGTTGCGCATATCTCATCCCGATTTCCACAGGAACATCTACCACTTTCTGCAATTTTTTCTGAATTTGTTCAGTAATCACAATCAGCGGAGAACCTTCATCTGTCCAAACCGTTTTATAGGCTTCAGCAGATTTTGCAGGTCTTGTTTTCAGGATAATTCCCTGTACAAGAAGGGCACGAAAGATCCAACGGTAATCAATCACTCTTTCGTCCATCAGAAACTCATCAAGATATTCCTTTACGTCGTTTACAGAAGTAGATCTCGGTGATCCGAGGTTGACTAGTAAAATTCCTTTCTTATTCAATATTCTAAATTTTAATTATGAAACAGAACTTGTAAAATCTGTTACTAATTTTAATACTTTGGCAAAGGTATTACTTTCCAGTAAGCCATTGCCGTCAAATTTGCCTTTTATCCCTTTTATTAATGCCTGATGTTTATCATCTGCTAAAGCTCCAAGAGTTTTTAAAATTAATAATAACTCTTCGTGTCCTTTCTCTCCACTGTCGGAAGCGGTAATCACAGCAACAGGTTTTTCAGAAAATACCGTTGTGGAAACACACCATTCCAAAAGATTTTTTAATCTTCCTGGAATACTGAAAATATATTCCGGTGTGGAAAATATTACCCCTGAAGCGTTTTTAATATCTTCTCTGATTTTCAGAACTTCTTCCGGAGTATGATCATCCGTTAATGCCGTATCAAAATGCGGAAGAAAAGAAAGATCAGCATACATCTGAAAGTCTGTATTGTCTGTCTTTTCCAGCACCTGTTCCATCAGTTTCTGATTGCTGGAATTTGAGGAAGCACTTCCAATAATCACTACAATTTTCTTTCCGGGAGGCATTTCAATTGTTTTATCCGTTTACGGCTTCTACTCTTTCTACTAAGTCCGGAACGAATTGTTTTAAAATATTTTCAATTCCGTTTTTCAAAGTAGCAGTAGAACTTGGGCATCCAGAGCATGCACCCTGTAGAAGCATTTTTGCTGTTTTGCTTTCCTGATCATATTCCATCAGAGAAATTTTTCCTCCATCATTTTCTACAGCAGGAGCTACATATTCATTTAAAATGTCAGAAATTTTCTGCTCATCTTCAGTATAATCTCTGTTGATAATTTTCTCAACAGGATTTTCGTGTTTCTGAGGTTCTATTTTTGAAATTTCACCTCCGTTCTGAAGATATTCGGCGATAAGCGCACGAACAGTCATCATCACCTGGTGCCATTCTACAGAATTGTTTCTTGTAACGGCTACAAAATTGTCTGAAATGAAAACTTCCGTTGCAAAATCGAATTCTTTAAAAATAGCCAGCGCCAAAGGAACTTCCTCAGCAGCTTCTTTCGATTTTACTTCCACAAAACCATCCATCAGCAGTTTGCTTGAAACAAACTTCATTACATTGGGATTCGGAGTCATCTCAGCATAAATCTGATACATTTCTTTTTTCTTCTGAAGATAAATTCTCGGGTTGGCCAGTAATTCATCCTCAATTACATTTTTCAGACTTTCAGCAACATGTTCCCATTCTATGGTATCCTGTTTTGCAACTGCTACAAAATTAGCAGTAATGAAAACTCTTTCCACAAAAGGATAATTGAAAAGTTCCTGAGCCAAAGGAATTTCCGAAATATCTGAATTTCTGTCCAGTTCTAAAGACCCTGGGATGAGGTTGTAATCTGCTACAAATTTCATCACTTTTGGGTTTTCAGTTGGTTCTATAAGTACGGTACGCATTTTTTTCGTTAAATTTGAGATACAAAAATACGCATTAGAAGTTAGAAGCTGAAAATTGAGAGTTAGATTTTTGCTATCACTGTAATTTAGAAGTTAGATATCAGAAAAGATAGTGTATTTTAATTTTCAATTGGGCACATTTTTACATTTTCAAATTAATATTATGGCACTAATAAAACAGCTTTTAGGAAAAGCACCACAGATCGGAGAGAATACTTTTTTAGCAGAAACTGCAACTATTATTGGCGATGTTACAATGGGAAAAGACTGCAGTGTCTGGTATAATGCAGTGATCAGAGGTGATGTTCACTATATCAAAATGGGTGACAAGGTGAATGTTCAGGATAATGCCATGCTGCACTGTACGTATCAGAAATATCCTTTGAATATCGGAAATAATGTTTCTATTGGTTCGAACGCTACTATTCTACCTGTTACTA
>CBFQYI010000022.1:0-20285 GCA_965720825.1 uncultured Chryseobacterium sp.
TTTTAGTAGTAGATGATTCTTCTCCGGATGGGACAGCAGAAATCGTAAAAGAATTGCAGAAGAAGCATCCGCATTATCTGCACCTGTCAATAAGACATGTGAAAGACGGGTTGGGGAAGGCTTATATCCATGGGTTTAAATGGGCCATCGAAAATAAATATGATTATATTTTTGAAATGGATGCTGATTTTTCACACAATCCTAATGATCTGCCGAAACTTTTTGAAGCATGTAAAAATGCAGATATGGCGATCGGTTCCCGTTACTCAAAAGGAGTGAATGTAGTGAATTGGCCTATGGGAAGAGTATTGCTTTCTTATTTTGCATCCAAATATGTAAGGTTTGTATTAGGACTTCCAATTCATGATACAACAGCAGGATTTGTTTGCTTTTCAAGAAAAGTACTGGAAGAAATAGGATTGGATAATGTAAAACTGAAGGGATATGGATTTCAGATTGAAATGAAATTCAGAGCTTTTAAAAAAGATTTCAGAATTGTAGAAGTTCCTATTATATTTACCAACAGAATTTTAGGGGAGAGCAAAATGAACGGTGGAATTATCCATGAAGCTGTTTTTGGAGTGCTGAACTTAAAATGGAAATCAATCATCAACAGATTATGAAACTGATGAAAAAGTTAATCTTTATTTTCGTTTTGTTGGGCTTGTTTTCGTGCGGCGATTATATTGATAAGCCTAAAAATCTGATTGATAAAGATATGATGGCGGAAATCATTGCCGATCTTGCAATCAACGATCAGGCTATTTTTGTATATCCTGACAAAAATATGGAAGCAGGAACAAGAGCTGTTTTGAAATTACATAAGGTAAAGCCTGATGATTTTGTCAATAGTTTTAAATACTATGTGATTAAAGAAGAAATGGATGGGATCACCAATGATGCTCAGGAAATATTGCTGAAAAAAGATCCCAAAGCAGATAAATATGTAAAGGAGAGACTGAAACAGAATGGTCCTGTAATGCCTGTAGTAAGGTAAATAAGGCTGGAAGTTTCTGTCACACAAAATCACTGGCAAAAACAGTGCATTTAAAAAAGTATAGAGATGAAATTTTTTAATATAGAAAAAACCTCTGAGGGAAAAGCAAGAGCAGGGGAAATTACCACAGATCACGGGAAGATTCAAACTCCTATTTTTATGCCTGTGGGAACTGTAGCAAGTGTAAAAACAGTTCATCAGAGAGAATTAAAAGAAGACATTAAAGCTCAGATTATTCTGGGAAATACTTATCACTTATATCTTCGTCCGGGTATGGAAACGATGCAGGATGCAGGTGGTTTACACAAATTCATGAACTGGGATCTTCCTATCCTTACCGATTCAGGAGGTTTTCAGGTATTTTCACTGGCGAGTAACAGAAAAATGACGGAAGAAGGTGCGAGATTTAAATCTCACATCGACGGAAGCTACCACATGTTCTCCCCGGAAAGATCAATGGAGATTCAAAGACAGATCGGAGCCGATATTTTCATGGCTTTTGACGAATGTACTCCTTATCCTTGTGACTACAACCAGGCAAAATCATCTATGGAGCTTACCCACCGTTGGCTTAAAAGATGTATTGAATGGACAAATGATAATCCTGAGTTATACGGACATAAGCAAAGACTTTTCCCTATTGTTCAGGGATCTACCTATTCCGATCTTAGAAAAATTTCTGCAGAAGTGATTTCTGAAGCAGGAGCAGAAGGAAATGCTATCGGAGGACTTTCTGTAGGAGAGCCTGAAGAAGAAATGTACAGAATCACTGACGAAGTGACAGATATCCTTCCAAAAGAAAAACCTAGATACCTGATGGGAGTAGGAACTCCGTGGAATATCCTAGAGTCTATCGGATTGGGAATTGATATGATGGATTGCGTAATGCCAACAAGAAACGCAAGAAATGCAATGCTTTTCACGTGGCAGGGGGTGATGAACCTTAAAAATGAAAAATGGAAGCGCGATTTTTCGCCTTTGGATGAATTTGGGACCAGTTTTGTAGATCGTGAATATTCAAAAGCGTATCTTCGTCACCTGTTTGTATCTAAAGAATATCTGGCAAAACAGATCGCTTCGATTCATAATCTTGCCTTCTACCTTGATTTAGTAAAAGTAGCCAGAGAACATATTATGGCAGGTGATTTCTACGAATGGAAAAACTCTGTAGTACCGGTTCTTAGACAAAGACTGTAAGAGAATATGCTTAAAATTGTAGACAGATATATCATTAAAAAATACCTTGGGACTTTCAGTTTCATGTTGGTTTTATTGTCTATAGTCGTATTGGTAATCGATGTTCAGCAGAAGATTCCAAGGATAGAAAATGCCAAGGCCATTGACCCCAAACTGGATTTGACTTATTTTCTTATCCATTTTTACCCTTTCTGGATTATCAATCTTGTGGTAACTTTTCTCTCCATTCTGGTATTTATTTCGGTGATCTATTTTACCTCCAGAATGGCAAATAATACTGAAATTGTTGCTATTATCAGTAGTGGAGCCAGTTTTCACAGGTTTTCCAAACCCTATCTGGTAACCTCTATTTTTATCGGATTGATTGCTCTTGTAGTCTATCATATGGTGCTGCCGTGGGCCAATATCAAGAAAAATGAACTGGAAGCGTATACTTATAATGCGGCCAATAAAGAAAAGATTTTAGGAACAGCTCCTGCTTCTTCACAGCTGAGTAAAACGGAATATATTTTCGTTGATTCCTGGAATAAAAGAGAAAAAAGAGGGTCGAGTTTTGTCTATCAGAAATATGATAAAGACAGAAAAATGACCTATGAGCTGAAGGCAAGTGAAGTATATTGGGATAAAGCCAAAAAACAGTTTGTCTTAAATAACTATCTGGAAAAAACCATCAATAAAGACAATACCGAAAAACTCGGAAACGGAATAGAACTAAGGAAAAACTACGGTCACTCACCGGAAGAACTTTTCCCTAACGAGCTTTTGGGACAAAATAAAACCACACCGGAACTTCTGAAATTTATTGAAAGAGAAAAAGAAAGAGGAAACAGTAACCTGAACTCTTATCTGAATGAACTTCACCAGAGGACTTCAATGCCTGTTTCAATCATTATTCTGACATTCCTGGCACTCTCTCTGTCATCACAAAAGAAAAGGGGAGGATTAGGAGTTAATCTTGCAATAGGGATTTCATTGGCCTTTATTTTTGTGTTTTCATTCGAAGCCTTAAAAGTGGTTTCGGAAAATAAAAGTTTGTCTCCGGCTGTAGCCATGTGGCTGCCTAATATGGTGTTTTTACCGCTTACCCTTTATCTTTATATCAAGAGAGCCAATCAGTAAAGTAGTTTTACTTCTTTGTGATAAAAGGAATGCATTCCGTCTTCCAGTTCGATCCAGAGTTCACCCTTTTCGTCTGCATGTCGGATGATGCCATTTTGTCGCTCTTTTTCAATTTCAAAGACTGAGATCTGATCCTTTCTGAAAAGGTTTTTATTAAATCCATCCAGAATTTCCTGATCTGAAGGTATGCTTTTCAGCTTTTCAGACAAATATCCATGAAGATTGAATGCGAGTTCTTCCAGGTCAAATTGGATGCCTGTCTGTGTCAGAAGTGACCCTGCATTGGATATTTTATCAAAATTTTCCTGCAGAATGTTGATCCCGGCTCCGATGATGAAATAATTATTTTGATTAATTTTTTTCTTTTCTATTAAAATTCCAACGATTTTTTTACCTTTAAGGATAATATCATTCGGCCATTTGATTTTTACCTCAGAGTCAGACAATTTGGCAAGGAAATCCCGGATCACCATTGCGGTATAATAATTGAACATAAAGTCGGAGCACAAGATGTTCTGAGTATTCACTGCCAGCGTATAAGCCAGGTTTTTTCCGGCAGTCTGAGTCCAGATATTTCCATACTGACCACGGCCTTTAGTTTGATTAAAAGTATGAAGCCCTATAAAATTTGAATCTCCGTAAAGTAAAAACTTTGATATTTCGTCATTAGTAGAAGAACATTCTTTCAGATAGAAGAGTTGGCTCATTTAAGAAAACTTTAAGAGATTAAGAGGGTAAAAGTAAGGTTAAAGTAAAGAAAAAACAATAAATTTGCAGATTATAGTATTTTTTTAATGAATAAAACAGCAGAAAAACAAGCGTTAATAGATAAAATCGTTGAAGCTATCCAGGATGTAAAAGGGGAAGACATTATGATCTTCGATCTTTCAAACATCGAAAACTCCGTAGCAGAAACGTTCGTGATATGTAGTGGAAACTCAAATACACAGGTAGCTGCATTAGCAGGAAGTGTAGAGAAGAAAGTAAGAAACGAACTACAGGACAGACCTTGGCACGTAGAAGGAACTGAAAATGCGATGTGGGTATTGGTGGATTACGTTTCAGTGGTGGTTCATATATTCCAAAAACAGGTACGTGAGTACTACGATATAGAAGAGCTTTGGGGTGACGCAGTCATTACCAAAATTGAAAATGAATAATAAAAAATTTAAAAAGTCTAAATGAATAATAAAGGATTCAACTGGTTCTTTCCTATTGCAATCGTAGCTCTTTTGCTATTCTTTGGCTCCAATTTCCTTGGAGGTGATGCAGCAAAATCTATTGATGAAGATGGTTTCTTTAGAGAAATGCAGGCGGGCAAAGTCCAGAATATAATTATATACAAAGACATAGAGAAAGCTGATGTTTTCCTAACAAAAGAAGCAAAATCGGCAATGGTTTCCAAAGCCGGAAAAGAAAACAACCCTCTTTCTGCCTTCGAAATGGCTCCTAAAGCAGATTTTTCTGTAAAATATGGAGATCTTCAACTTTTCCTTCAGAAATTTGAACAGGTCAAAGCCAGTAATCCGGTTATTAAAACAACTAAAGATTACGGTACAGGTAAAAGCGCATTGATGGATATTTTAATTCCTGCGCTGGTTTGGATTTCAATTCTAGGTTTATTCTACTTCCTTCTTTTCAGAAAGATGGGTGGAGGCGGAGGTCCTGGCGGACAGATCTTCTCAATCGGAAAATCTAAAGCAAAGCTTTTCGACGAAAAAGAAAGAATTCAGGTAACATTTAAAGATGTTGCAGGATTGGAAGGAGCTAAAGAAGAAGTTCAGGAAGTGGTAGATTTCTTGAAGAATTCTGAAAAATATACAAAACTGGGAGGTAAAATTCCTAAAGGAGTTCTTTTAGTAGGGCCTCCGGGAACAGGTAAAACCCTATTGGCGAAAGCTGTTGCAGGGGAAGCTAAAGTTCCGTTTTTCTCACTTTCAGGTTCTGATTTCGTTGAAATGTTTGTAGGGGTAGGAGCTTCCAGAGTAAGAGACCTTTTTGCTCAGGCTAAAGCAAAATCTCCGGCGATTATCTTCATTGATGAGATTGATGCCATTGGACGTGCAAGAGGAAAAAATAATTTCTCTGGCGGAAACGACGAAAGAGAAAATACCCTGAACCAGCTTCTTACTGAAATGGATGGTTTCGGAACAGATGTGAATGTCATTGTAATGGCTGCAACCAACAGAGCAGATATCCTTGATAAAGCTTTAATGAGAGCAGGACGTTTTGACCGTTCTATTTATGTAGACCTTCCGGAGCTTCACGAAAGAAGACAGATCTTTGATGTTCATTTGAAAAAGATCAAGCTGGATGATAATGTGGACAGAGATTTCTTAGCTAAACAAACTCCAGGTTTCAGTGGAGCAGATATTGCAAACGTTTGTAACGAAGCAGCACTTATTGCAGCTAGATATAACCATACCTCTGTTACAAAACAGGATTTCCTGGATGCCGTAGACAGAATTATCGGGGGACTTGAAAAGAAAAACATGGCAATCAAACCATCTGAAAAGAGAAGGGTTGCTTATCATGAAGCAGGTCACGCTACCATCTCTTGGTTAGTAGAACATGCATCGCCACTTTTAAAAGTAACAATTGTCCCAAGAGGACGTTCTTTAGGGGCGGCATGGTATCTTCCGGAAGAAAGACAGCTTACTACTACAGAACAGATGTTGGACGAAATGTGTGCAACATTAGGAGGTAGAGCAGCAGAGCAGGTGATCTTCAATAATATTTCTACAGGAGCACTTTCTGATCTGGAAACAGTAACGAAAAGAGCTCAGGCAATGGTGACAATCTATGGTTTAAGCCCGAATATCGGTAACATTTCTTACTATGACAGTTCAGGGCAGTCAGAATATTCTTTCGGGAAACCTTATTCTGAAGAAACCGCTACTAAAATTGACGCAGAGATCAAATTGATTATTGAAAATCAGTATGAAAGAGCCGTAAGAATTCTTGATGAAAATAAAGATAAACTTGATGCTCTGGCAAATAAACTGTTAGAAAAAGAAGTGATCTTCCGTGAAGACTTAGAAGAAATATTCGGAAAAAGAGCATGGGATCCTGAATTGACAGAGAAGCCTGTTACCAATACTATTCCTGAAAAAGATCAGCCGGTAGTAGTGGAAACACCTCAGATCAAAGAAAAAGAAGAAGAAAGCGAAATACAGGCTCCAGAAAGCCCGACACAGCTTTAAGACTCTTAAAAATAAATATTACAAAGACCTGACAACCTCAAAAATTGTCAGGTTTTTTCATATTTAAGGAGATATTTAGGACACTATTGTAATTTATTTTCTATTTTTGTATAAAGTTGACTAAAAATAGATTAAGTTGAATTTATTCAAGAGGATTGTAAGCAAACTTACCAACCAGCCTGAAGAAGAGGACAAACAGAGCCTGGAGAAGCTTGGGGATTCGCTGAAAAATGCGGATCTTGACTATAAGTTTGCGCAATTATTTACGCATTCGGGGGGATTTTTTAATTATTGTGCAGATGAAGCGGAAGCTCTACAAACTTTAAATCAAATTATCAAAATAGAAGGTATCCACAATCTTTTTTGTTGGGATAAAGAACTTCAGAACTTTTTGAACGTTGTGAAGTCTAACTATACTTCAGAACTACAGCCGTCTAATGACGCCGCATTCATCACCTGTGAATATCTGATCGCCTATGACGGCAGAATCATGCTTTCACATAATAATATTCTTCATTATCATTCTTCAAGGCTTCCCGACAGAATTATCATCATTGCCAATGTTTCTCAGATTGTAAACAACCTGAATGATGCTATGGGGAAAATAAAAAGAAACGGAAATATCAAGAACCTTACTTCCATAAGCGGAAGCCAATCTAAAATGGACAGTTCTTCCAATTCCAATACAAAACTGTTTTTATTGCTGCTTGAAGATTAAGCAACCACTTCTAAATTTTAAATTTTGGACAAAAATCTCATTCAAAGAACCGTATCAGGTATCGTTTATGTAGCCATCATTATTCTTTGTTCTACTCCGTTGGGAGCACAGCTGCTGAACAATATTGCACCTGGTCTTATCAAACAGCAGTATCTTTATCATGGATTAATGAGTTTGCTGCTGATTGTTGGAACGTGGGAGTGTGTCAAAATCATGAAGTTTGGAAATGGCTATGAAAAATGGGTCGTATATCCATTGGTCATTTTTATATTCTACATGTTTTCCAAAAGATATTTTAATCACGATTTCTTTTTTGATTTCAGGCTTAGTGAAATACTGGCACTGGCACTTATCGGGATTGCTGTGGTTACTTTATTCAAATATCCCAATGAACTCTACTTCGACAGTGGGAAACTTATTTTTACCGTAATCTACGTAGCCCTGCCATTTAGTTTTGCATTGGGGCTGCCAAAGTTCTCCAGCTATAGTGATGGTTTCTCTCTGGAGGTTCTGTTTCTGTTCATTCTGATCTGGAGCAGTGATACCTTTGCGTATCTGGTAGGAAAGTTCTTCGGTAAACATAAAATGGCTCCTAAAATATCCCCTAAAAAAACATGGGAAGGGTATGCCGGAGGTGTCGTTTTAACATTGGTTTTATCCTACTTTATTGAACATTATCAGCCTGAGCTGAGAGGCAACTGGATGGTTGTTGGATTTTTGATTGCTGCCTTTGCTCCTTTAGGAGATTTGGTGGAGAGTCAATTGAAGAGAAACTTCGGTGTAAAGGACAGTGGAAACATCATTCCCGGGCATGGAGGAGTTTTAGACAGACTGGATAGTTTTATTATCTGCGTTCCTGTCGTATATTTGTACTTTATTTTAGAAAAATTTATTTAGTCTCATGAAATTACATAGAGAATCAAAAGGAACGATTACCGTTGCGACCCTGCTTTTTATTATTCTGGGCGCTTTAGCAATTTATTTCCTTGAAATATGGTCACTGGTGATCATTATGCCTTTGTTGGTTATTTACGGTTTAGTATTCTGGTTCTTCAGAGTTCCGGATCGTAATATTCTTGATCACAGAGAAAATGTTATTGCTCCGGTGGACGGAAAAGTGGTAATGATCAAAGAAGTGGAAGAGAATGAATTTATAAAAGGAAAAGCCATTCAGGTTTCTATTTTTATGTCTCCACTCAATGTTCACATCTGTAGATATCCGGTTTCGGGAGAAGTGATCTACAAAAAATATCACCCGGGGAAATATCTGGTAGCATGGCATGAAAAGTCTTCTACAGAGAACGAAAGAACTACGGTAGCTATTCAGACCATGACTAATCATAAAGTAGTCTTCAGACAGATTGCCGGATATGTTGCAAGAAGAATCGTTTTCTACTGTAATGAAGGAGATAAAGCAAAAGCCGGACATGAGTTCGGATTTATTAAATTCGGTTCCAGAATGGATGTATTCCTGCCTTTGGATACTGAGATTATCTGTAAAATCGGAGATATTACAAAAGGAGGTGAGGATGTTATCGCCAAACTGAAAGAAAATTAATATTCTTATCGTATATAAAATCAAAAGAGAGCTATAAAGGCTCTCTTTTTTATTTTGTAAACGGAAACCCCATTTGAGTGTTTTAAGTTTAAATTACGCATGAGTAATATTGCGTATCGGAAGATGAATGCTTTTACATTGAGATCAATAATTTTGCATGCTTAAAAACACAAGCTCATGCTTTTAATTGATCTGAGGTAAATGCTTATTAATTTATTGTCAAAAATGGTATTTCATTTGATAATTTTAATATTGAATTTTAGTAAATTGTAGCTGGAAAACACCTTAATCATATCCTTTTTAATGCTGAAAAAAGACTATACATTTCGTTTTGTAGATTTTTTATTTTGCATGAAAGGCTGTTAATATTGGAAAATTTATGCTTTCAGGAGTACGAATGCCAACTTAAGCTTGTGAAAGCATAAAAAAACAACAAGATGATTTATAAGTTTTTCTTTAAGGTGATCAACGACGAAGCTGAGAATATGGATGATGATTTTGAAAGTAGTTATCTTCATCTTATTAACCGGTATCTGCTTTTATTGTTCTTCATATTTCTGTTTTATTCCATTTTCATAATTACTTTTTTCGGAGATATGTTGATCTCAATATTTCTCACCATTATTACCTTTTTCTGGCTATTTCTGATGGCTATAAAAGGAAAGACCAAACGGTTTAAAAGAGTTTTGAAAACTTCCATTATCGGGATATTCGTATTGCTTACTTTTATCGTGAGCTTTTTTCATATTTATACTTACAAAAATGCGGGAGTAGAGTATTTCTATTTTTGTCTTTTGTTTGCAGTTCCATTCTTTCTGAACTATAAAAAGGATTCTTTTGCTATCTTTTTCATAGCTTTTATGATCAGTATTAATTTTATTGCCTGCCTTTACTTTGATTTTGATTTTCTTCCAAAAAGCAGATTTATAGCAAAAGCAGATTTTAAAACAATTAAATTGCTGAATATTTTATTTTCAGTTGCCTCTTTCCTGATGGATATCGTTTTTATTACCCAGAAAGATGCGCTGATTCATGGTTTGATTTCTGATAAAAAAGAAAAAGATTCTACAATCAAAGATCTGGTCAAAACGAATGCAGAACTGATGAAACACCAGATGCTGATCAATCATCTTTCAGAAGAAAACATTCAGGAAATTTTAAATTTGGCGGAAAGTAATTCGCCCATGTTTTTTGAAAAATTCCAGGTATTTTTCCCTCATTTTATTCCTGATATTTTAAAAATAAATCCTAATCTGATCCATTCTGAACTCTACTTCTGCGCGTTGATGAAGCTAGATTTTGATACAAAAAAAATAGCGCAGTGTACGAATAACAGTATTCGGGCTGTGGAAAGTAAAAAGTACAGGATCCGGAAGAAATTAAATATTTCCTCAGAGATTAATATCAATAGCTTTCTTATAAAAATTTAAACAAAATTCTGATTTTTGTTACTCATACGTAGTGTTGAGTAGCTTCTGATGGTATTTTTTGAGTTTCTTGTCGATATTTTTACTTAAAAATATTGTGATGAATATTAAAGACATTCATATTGGAAACCTGATCAGATCTAAAGTAGAAGAACATCAGATTTCAATAGAAAGAATTTCCCGGTTTTTAAACAGGACTGAGGATGAAGTAGAGAAGATGTTTCATGCCAAAAGTATGGATACTGATATTCTATTGAAATGGTGTAAGCTCTTAAAATTTGATTTTTTTAGGTTTTATACAGGCCATCTGATTTTGTATGCGCCGCAGTCCAGAATGGATAATGCATTCAGTCAAAAGAATGACACTCTGGTTTTCAGAAAAAGCATCTACACACAGGAAGTTAAAGATTTTATTCTTGATAAAATAAAAACGGGTAAAATGACAGCCAATGATGCTGTTAAAAGGTATAGAATACCCAAGACCACTTTATATAAATGGATGAAAAAAATATAAGATGATTCCTGATTACAAGCAGATTTATACCGATATTCTTGAAGAAAAGTTTCCTGAGAAATTACTGGATGCGGCCATAAGGCTTAAGCTGGAAACACTACATTCGGCTTTTGATATTCTGAAATTTAATCAACTGATTTTTGGAGACGCCAAATATACCGTTGGATGTCGTAATCAGAGACTCCGTTCTTATGATGAAGAATCTATTTTAAAAATTCTCAGGTATCAAAAAAGAAATGGACTGACTAATCTTCAGGTGAGTCATCATTTTAAGATAAGCCGGAATACAATTGCCAAATGGAAAGCCATTTTTAAATGATGAAAGGTGTTGTGTTCTGTTTAATCTAATTGTTTTATTTTTTTCTATTACATAAGAAAGACTTGGTTTTATACTGTTTTGATTTTATTTTTGAATTTATGGTTGGGTTTTGTTAAATAACTCAACTTTTTTATTTGTGTTTAATGGTATGGTAAGTCATTGGCATTTTGTGAGTTTTACTACGCGTGAGTAGTATTGCGTAGCGGGAATTCATTTGTAATCGTCTGTGGTTGATAATTTTGTGGCAGTTAAATGTCCTGGTTAAAATTTTTAATTATCAAACAATTATAACTTATACAATGATGGAAACAAAATTTACAATGCCTCCAATCAAAGTCTTGTTGATAGCAATGCTCTTTGTTTTTGGAAAATCTTTTTCTCAAACCAATAATGGTGCAGTAGGGATTAATACTACAACACCTAATTCCAACTCTGTTTTGGATGTTGTTTCAGGAAATAATAACAAAGGAGTTCTTATTCCTCGTTTAACTGAAGCCCAGCGAAATGCAATTGTAATCAATCAATCCAATGATGATGGTTTGACGATTTACAATACCACAGAAGACTGTTTCAATTACTGGAGTCTTGCGGATAACGAATGGAAAAGTGTCTGCGGACAGATGGGGAAAGCTGTTTTTACAATAGATTGCTCTACGTCCAAAGCCTTGGGTAGCTATGTAAAAGGAAAAGAGCTTACCAACTCAAATTATCTGAGCATTGCCGTGAATGTAACAAAACCGGGTAATTATACAATTTCCGGAACTACCACAAACGGATACAATTTCTATGGAACCGGAGTGTTTCTGAATGCCGGAACACAAACCATACAGATTCCTGGGCAAGGAACTCCTCAGAATATTCAGACAGATAACGTGTCGCTGGAAGCAAACGGAACAGCTGTTACCTGTACTCCTGCTATTTCTATTGCAGTACTGAGCCCTGCAGGAACCTATACAATGAGTTGTGGTAGTGCAACTGTAAATGGTATTTATAAAGTAGGAACAGCTCTTACTGCTTCCAATACCATTACTTTACCTGTGAATGTTTCAACATTAGGGAGTTACACTATTACCAGCAATACGGTTGACGGAATTTCTTTCAGCGGGTCAGGAACATTTACGGCAACAGGAAATCAGAATATAACATTAGGAGGAACGGGAACACCTTCTTCTACGACAGTAAAAACAGTAACAATTACTTCAGACAGTCAGGGAGGTGTATCTACAACATGCTCCGTCAATGTGATTGTGGTGGTTCCAAAGAAAAGACTTTTAACCATCGGAACGGCACCAAACGGTTGTGGGTATAATGTTTCGGGAACTTCACCATCAGGAATGGTAACTAAAGCAGCTGCTAATTTTGGAACACTGGCGAACAGCATCGTGAAATACGAAGGATGGGATCAGATCATAGATGGTACAGACAGTCCGAATGCTACCCAGCTAACAGCCTGGACTACCGGAGCTAATCCTGTAGATATTATCGTCATAGGATATGCGTGGGGAATGAATACTGCAGAAGCACAGGTGTTAAGAAATTATCTGGCAAAAGGTGGGGTCATTGTAGCTTATTCTGAAAGTAATGCCGGAATGCAGAATCTTTTCAGAAATGTTTTTGATGGATCCGTAAATACAGGAAGTGTAAACAGTGCAGGAGCTATTTATAAACTGCCAATGACCAATGATGAAATACTGAACGGTCCTTTTGGAGATATCAGAGGATTGCAATGGGGAGAAGATGCTTCTTCTACAACCTATGC
The DNA here is from genome assembly GCA_965720825.1 of uncultured Chryseobacterium sp. Taxonomy (GTDB): domain Bacteria; phylum Bacteroidota; class Bacteroidia; order Flavobacteriales; family Weeksellaceae; genus Chryseobacterium. The sequence continues at coordinate 12,812 of CBFQYI010000022.1, forward strand.
AACTGGGTTACCATCAAGTGAAATTACGGTCTATTCAGGAGATACAAATATTTCTACAGCTTCTCCATCGGGAACTGTTGGGCGTGTAACTGCGTTTAAGCATAATACATTAAACTTCATCTGGGTAGGAGATGGAGGGTTCAACTCTCAGTGTGGAACGGTTACTTCTCCCAACACTTCTGATACCATATGTCCATTCTATGCAGATACGAACTATAAGCCAATTGCTAAACCCAATTATGGAAATGGAGCAGCGGCCTACGAAATGAATGTATATAACTCAATATTCTATGCAAATGCTCTTGCCTGGGCAATTAAAAAGGCAGAGTTCAACGGAATAAACACAAAATGATAAAGTTTTTTAAAGATGACTCCGGCACGATTATTCGTGCCGGAGTTTTTTATTTTATATACTTTTTAATCTCTTCTGTCAGACTTATTATAAATTCTACAGGAATATCCTCTTCCATATCAATAAGAAGGATTTTAAACTTCTTTCTGCCGTCCTGGATCAGTTCGGGATAATCAAGTCTGTCACCATGATAAAAGCTCAGGTAATGCTTTTTATATTTTTTGCTGTAGTAGAAATAGCACAGCATTTTCTTTTTGTATTTGATAAACGGAAGACCGAAACTGAATGTTTCTGTAATGTTTTCCGGATCCGAAGCTAAGATTGTATCACGCAAAAATAAAAGAGTACTTCTTTCAGGCTCTTCAATTCTGTAGAAATACTCTTGTATAGGGTTCATTTTAATTCAATCAAAAGATTAGTCGAAGTTCTGAAGTTCGACAAGTTTGTGATACATTCCTCTTTTTGCAATCAGATCATGGTGAGTTCCCTGTTCCACAATATCTCCTTTTTCCATGACTACAATCCAGTCTGCTTTCTGAATGGTTGAAAGACGGTGGGCAATGACTAAAGAAGTTCTGTTTTCCATCATTTTCTCCAGAGCATCCTGTACGAATCTTTCGGATTCCGTATCCAGTGCCGAGGTAGCTTCATCCAGAATCATGATAGGTGGGTTCTTCAATACCGCTCTGGCAATAGAAACTCTTTGTTTCTGACCTCCGGAAAGTTTACCTCCATCATCTCCGATATTGGAATCATATCCTTCAGGAAGTGTGGTGATAAATGCATCAGCATTAGCAATTTTAGCGGCTGCAATGACTTCTTCTCTGGTGGCATCAGGTTTACCCATCAGAATATTATTGTAAACGGAATCATTGAATAATACAGATTCCTGGGTTACCATTCCCAATAGCTTACGGTATTCCTGTAATTTTAAATGCTTGATATCTGTTCCGTCAATCAGAATTTCTCCTTCTGAAACATCATAGAATCTTGCTAATAGGTTAGCAATAGTTGTTTTACCACTTCCACTTTGCCCTACAAGAGCAACGGTTTTCCCTTTTGGAATAGAAAGTGAGAAGTTTTTAAGAATCGTGTGGTCTTTATCATAGTAAAAACCAATATTATTAAACTCGATTGAACTATTTAATGTTGAGATAGAAACAGGATTGGGTACTTCGTCAATTTTTACATCAGCATCCAGAATAGCTAAAACTCTTTCAAGAGAAGCTTCACCCTTCTGTACATTCGAAATAGATTGAGATAAACTTTTCACAGGAGGTAAAATCTGGAAGAAAATACCCAGAAAAACCAGGAAGTCTGCAGGCGAGATACTTTGTTCTACAATAATTTGTTTCCCACCGTACCAGGCGATAATCAAGAACGTAACCGAACCTAAAAATTCGCTCATCGGAGAAGCTAATTCCTTTTTTCTACCTAAGTTTATGGAGCTGTTGATCCACTTTTGCATAGACTGCATAAAACGGTTGTCCATTATTTTTTCTGCGCTAAAAATCTTAATCACCTTGGTAGACTTCAATGTTTCGTCTACAATGGAGAAAATATTCCCCATTTCATTTTGCGCCTGGTGAGAATCTTTTTTCAGACTTTTTCCTATTAAAGCAATCATCGTTCCCATTACAGGCAATACTAAAAGAGAGAAAAGAGTCATCTCTGTACTTAAAAAGAAAAGCGTCACCAATGTACTGATCAACATGAAAGGTGCATTGATTAATTCCACTAAACTTCCTAAAATATTACCTTCAACTTCACCCACGTCATTGGACATACGGGACATCAGATCTCCCTTTCTGCTTTCTGTAAAAAAGGAAACAGGTAAAGCAAGAATCTTTCTGTACATTGCTCCACGAAGGTCTTTAGTAACCCCTACACGGTAATTGATCAATAAAAACGAACCTAAATATCTGAAAAGGTTTCTCAGCAAAAACATAAAAGCTGTGATCACACAAAGCCACGCCAAAACGTTAAGTGCTCCATATTGGGTTACTAAACTCTGAACATAATAATTGGCATATTCTTTTGCATAGGAGAAAAAATCTAAAATTTCTCCCGAATACACAGGGGGATGGCTGTATTTTTTAGCCTCAATGGTTCCGAAAAGCATTCCCAAAACAGGTAGGATTGTCCCTAAGGAAGCAATCTGGAATACAGAATACATAAGATTGAAAAACAAACTTCCGTAGATGTATTTTTGGTGAGGTCTTGCGAACTTTAGTATTTTAATATATTGGTTCATTCAATGAAAAAATTGGATAGCAAAATTACGTAAAATTAAAAGATAAGACGTTCTTAATCCTGTTTTACTTTAATGGATAAGTTTCAAAAAATGTGTTTTTGTTACAACACAGGGCTTTTGCACCTCATTTTTTTGAATCAATAAGTCTGAAAATGACTTAAGAACGAGACGTGCAAGGCTAAGATTGTTTAATGAAAAAACCGCTGAAATAGCGGTTTTTATATCATGATCTAATTAAAACTTCACCTGGTCATTGTACTTTGGAGCAAAATTTTTCGGACTCAGTTTATCCAGTGTTTTTCCAAAATTATTGATGATCTGGGTCATATTATCAAAATCAACGATATTGACATCATCATTTTCATGGTGATAATGAGACGCTTTTGTCATATCAACGGTAGAAAATGAATGGGCAATGATTTTCTTTTTGACAAAACTTACATTGTCCGAACGATAGAACAAGTGCTGTTTAGTATAAGGATCTGCGTTGATTTTTAATCCATTCGCCGCATTTTTATTGAAAAGTTCATCAAGATCTGAGAATCCGTCCCCCGTCATATATAATGAATTTTTCCCCCATTGAGATTCTGTAGCTACCATTTCAAAATTGAAAAGAGCAGTTATTTTATTATAAATGTGATCCAGATTTTTATCTGTTGAGATAGCTTTTGATCCAAGCAAGCCTTTTTCCTCTCCATTGAATGCCATGAACACCATTGAGAATTCCGGTTTTTTATTTTTAAAATAATCAGCAATGCCTACCAGAGTAGTAATTCCGCTGGCGTCATCATCTGCTCCGTTATAAATATTGTCTCCGCTTTTATCACTGGTTCCGATATGGTCAAAATGCCCTGAAAAACCCAGGTACTGATCAGACTTTCCTTTCTTGATTCCGCAAACATTGTATACGGTCTTTCCGTTGTAGTCAAAAGGCACCAGATAAGATTTTCCGGTACAATATTCTAGATTATTTTCTTTGAAAAGCTTAGCAATATAATTAGCCGCATTTTCATTTTCCTGAGTTCCGATCTCACGGCCTTTCATTTCATCTGAAGCGAGAGTGGAAAGAATTGTTTTTACTCTTTCTTTGGAAACTTCCTGGGCGAAAGTAAACATGGAGAATAGGGATAAGGTAAGATACGTTAGTTTTTTCATTTGTATTTTATATAAACGTTTAGACGATGGGTCATGTTTTTGATCAAAAAGTTACAATGAATTTACATAATTTAAATTAAGAATGGATGAAAAATAAAAAAACAGCTCCTAAAAAGAAGCTGTTCTCACTCAAAAAATCGTTGTAAGGCTATCGAAGTCTGTCTACAGATTTTACGAGCCTCTCATCTTTACGGATGTAAATGTTTGCTATAAGCAGACAGATTACCGCAATCAATGGGAAAATCGGCTCAATACCCTTCTCAGGAATCTGAATTCCTCCGGATAAGTTTAGTAACCAGTACGCCAATACACCAATCAACAAAGCGTTTATAATGATGCTGATGGTATTCAGCAAAATTTGTCTTTTTCTGTTTTTGAAACTAAAAATACTTAATGCTCCGATAATAACAAGTACTATACAGCTTATATTAAGTAAAGGAATACTGTCTGAAATGACAACATCCTGTCCTGTTATAAAAAGGAAAACAGCAGCTAAAACTGCTAATAAAGTCCATATTGTTTGTATTCTCTGTAGCATTGAATATTAAATTCTTGGCAAAAATAATATAAATTTTGCACAATTCAAAAATAAGTGTAGATTTGCATTATACAATGTACTTGAAAACAAAAGTCACCGGACTTACTTTTCTTACTCACAATTAATTACATTTTTACATTAAATATGTTTAACATAGAAACGTTAAGGTCAAAATCCGTAACGGAACTGACTAAAATCTTAAAAGATTTGGGCGTTAAAGTTGCAAGAACCAGCAATGAAAATGACAAGATCTTTGCTATTCTTGACTTTCAGGCTTCTAACCCTAAAGTTGCAAAAGATTATTTCAACGCCACCGAAACCGCCAGTGTAAATACTGAAGAGGCTCCAGCAGAAAAGCCTGCCAAAGCCCCGGCAAAAAAAGCTGCTCCGAAAAAAACAGCAGCCAAGCCAAAAGCAATTGCAAAAGCTCCGGTAGAAACTAAAACAGAGGAAATAGTAGAAGAAAAGATACCTGCTCCTGAAGAAATAAAACCAGAGGAACCAAAAGTTGAAACTGCTGTAGCAACAGTAACAGAAGAATCAGCAGCAACTGCTCAGGCAAAAAAGAAAAGAAAAAGAGTTTCTACCAATGCAGGTAATGCAGAAGTATCTCAGGAAAGAACTGAAACTCCAAAAAACACAGAACCTCAAGAGCCTGTTCAGGCTGAAGAAAAGCCTAACAATCCTCAACAACCACAGGCTAACAGACCCCAAAAAGGGCACAACCATCCACAGAACAGTGGAAACCAACATAAAAATCAAAACCAACAACATCAGCATCAGCACCAAAACCAAAATCAGAATCAAAACAGACATTCTGAAAAGGCAGAGGAGCAGCACGACCATAAAAAAGAATTCAATTTCGATGGATTGGTAAGTATTGAAGGTGTTTTGGAAATCTTGCCGGATAACTACGGATTTTTACGTTCCTCAGATTTCAGCTATATCTCTTCTCCGGATGATGTGTATGTATCTACAGCACAGATCAGGAATTATGGGTTAAAAACCGGAGATACGGTGAAAGGAATTGTAAGACTTCCAAAAGAAGGAGAGAAATACTTTTCATTGTTAAAACCAACAGAAGTAAACGGACGTGATCTTGCATTCATCAAAGACCGTGTAGCTTTTGAATATCTTACTCCGCTTTTCCCGGAAGAAAAATTCAATTTGGCAGGAAGCAATTCTACCATTTCTACCAGAATTGTAGATTTATTTGCACCTATCGGAAAAGGTCAGAGAGCAATGATTGTTGCCCAGCCTAAAACAGGTAAGACGATGTTGCTGAAAGATATTGCTAATTCTATTGCAGCCAACCACCCGGAAGTATACATGATGGTTCTTTTAATTGATGAACGTCCGGAAGAGGTTACTGATATGGAAAGAAGTGTAAATGCAGAAGTAATTGCCTCTACATTTGATGAAGCAGCAGAAAAACATGTGAAAGTAGCCAACCTTGTTCTTGCAAAAGCACAAAGAATGGTAGAATGCGGACATGATGTAGTGATCTTACTGGATTCTATTACAAGATTAGCAAGAGCTTACAACACCGTAACGCCTGCATCTGGTAAAGTACTTTCCGGTGGGGTAGATGCCAATGCTCTTCACAAGCCAAAAAGATTCTTCGGAGCGGCAAGAAAAATTGAAGGAGGAGGATCTCTGACAATCATTGCTACTGCATTAATTGATACAGGATCTAAAATGGATGAAGTTATCTTTGAAGAATTCAAAGGAACAGGTAACATGGAACTTCAGCTGGACAGAAAAATTGCCAACAGAAGAATTTATCCTGCTATTGACCTTATTTCTTCCAGCACCCGTAGAGATGATCTGCTTCTGGATGAAGTAACTTCTCAAAGAATGTGGATCTTCAGAAAATATCTTTCTGAAATGAATCCTGTAGAAGCTATGGAATTTGTTAATAAAAACATCAAAGGAACTCTGAATAATGAGGAATTCCTGATGTCTATGAATAAATAAATTTAATTTAATATTGTTAAATAGAAAGCACGGATCATTGGGTTCGTGCTTTTTATTAATAGGATAAAAAAATTAAAACTTAATTCATTCTAAATCAATATATCAATGTTAAAGATTTATTAAAGTAATCCACAATCCTTGATAATACCTTAAATATTGGCTAATTTTGAAATATAACATTAAAAATAAAGATTATGTCATTTGAATTACCAAAACTAGGATATGCATACGATGCATTAGAGCCAACGATCGATGCAAGAACTATGGAAATCCACCATACAAAACACCACCAGGCATATATTGACAATTTAAATAAAGCAATTGAAGGAACTGAACTAGCAGGAAAAACTATTGAAGAAATCTGCCAGACAGGAACTGACAAGCCAGCAGTAAGAAATAACGGAGGAGGTCACTTCAACCACTCTTTATTCTGGGAAATTTTAACGCCTGGAGGTAGCAAAGAGCCTGTAGGAAATGTAAAGGCTGCTATCGAAAATTACGGAGGTCTTGATAAATTCAAAACTGATTTTTCTGATGCTGCTAAAACTAGATTCGGTTCAGGATGGGCTTGGTTAGTAAAGAATGCTGACGGTTCAGTATCTGTTTCTTCTACACCAAACCAGGATAACCCATTAATGCCTGTAGCAGACGTTAAAGGAACTCCGGTTTTAGGATTAGACGTTTGGGAGCATGCTTATTATTTAAACTACCAAAACAGAAGACCTGACTATGTTTCTGCATTCTTTGATGTAGTAAACTGGGATAAAGTAGAAGAATTATTCAATAAATAATTTTCAGCTATTATAAAAATAAAAAGGAGACCGTCTCAAAAGGTAGACCAACACTCTGAGAATTTCTTAAATGACAGAATTTGTCACACAAGAGTCTGAGAGAAAGGTGCTTTTAGACAGTCTCCTTTATTCTTTAATCTATGAATAGATTGTCTTTTTTAAATTTTTCGTTAATAACCTTTGGGTCTGCTAATTGAACACTACTCCCCATATACATTTTAGCTTTTCCGATAGGGTCGGCATAAAAATCGGTTCTTTCTTTAATGAAATTTGCTTTTGTTGTTTCAATAAAGTTTTTTGGTAAAGTTATAATCAAGTTTTGTTTCTTAATACCAATCAAACTAAATGTAAAATAGGAGTTTAAATCATATACTTCAACAATCAGCGCAAAAAAATGATTACTCGAG
>CBFQYI010000023.1:0-20069 GCA_965720825.1 uncultured Chryseobacterium sp.
CATTGGAACTTTGTTCTCTTCCAAAAGACGGATAATTCTGTTTTTCTCTTCATTATTATAGGCAATAATGTGAACTTTCTCGCCGGACTGAAGGGCTTTTGTCATGTCTACCCATGTCTGCTCTACCCTTTTGCGGTAAGTCATTCCGTGTTGATAATGATGCGGCCATTGAAGCCACGTTCCTTCATGTTTTGAAGATTCTTCGGGAAAATGATAGTCTGTCTGTGCCATGTTGAATATAAAGCTCAATACTAAAGTGAGTGTGAATATTTTTTTCATATCATTAAAATTTCTTTCCTATAAATAAACCGAAATTGACATCGGTATCAAAATCGCTTCCTGTCTGGGAAATATTACTTCCTATCCCGAACTGCATTTTTTTCTTATTTTCTATTCCTAAACGGATAATCTGACTGCTGGACTGATGTTCTTTAAAGCTGAAATCGGATTCTACAATCAGCATACTGTAAAGATTAAACCGTTCATTGATTTTTGGAGTATATTCCAGTAACGTATAAAGTCCAAGCCCGAATTCTTTTGCGTCGGTGGAATAAGTAAATGCAGGAAATATATTGACAGCAAAAACATCATTTTCTTTCCCATACGCCACTCCTACAGACGGCATGATATCTTTATCCGAAAGATGAACTCCCGCAGAAATACCAAGATTCTTGACAATTCCATAATTGATATTCTGATAAAACTCCGGAGTTAATTTTCGTGAAGTATAATCATAGCTAAGGGTTCCTGAAGCGAAATAATTCCATTTTCTGCTAAAATCTTTATTATAAATTCCCAGAAGTTCGGTCTCTTTATTTCCACCATACGCCTGCACAGAAATCTGTGATTGGGCACAAAAAGGAAATAACAAGATGAGGAGAAATACATTTTTCATTCTATTTGTTTTTTTAAGTTTCACATTGCAAGTTCATCATTGTGATGATTGACGGGTGCAAAATTAGGTCTCTCAAAAAAATAAATCTTGTCCTAAATTGACATTCTTTTCATACAGCGAAATAAATACAGGTGATGCTATTTCCTATTATAATTTACTGAAAATAAAACAAAAAAGGTGAAAATCAAATGATTTTCACCTTTTTCAAAACATGTATAAATATCTGTTCTGTATTTTTATTTTGGCTTGTATAATTTGTACATCACGAACAGGAAGCCAATCCATATCGGAATCAGAATCACCTGAATTTCCATCCCTGTAATACTCATCAGCCCTAAAATAAGAACCAAAAAGGCGATACAGATATAGTTGGATATCGGATAAAATATAGACGGGAATTTTGATTGAATTCCTTCTGCATTGATTGATTTTTTAAACTTCAAATGCGTGTAGCATATCATCAGCCAGTTGATGATCAAAGTAGACACCACTAAAGCCATCAGGTATTCGAAAGCTTTTTCCGGCACTAATTTATTGATGATAATACAGATCCCTGCAAAGCATGATGAAATAATGATGGCGTTGGTAGGAACTGAATTTTTGTTCAGTTTTTTAAGAAATTTAGGAGCATTACCCTGTTGCGCCAATCCGAAAAGCATTCTACTGTTACTGTAAACACTACTGTTATATACCGACAAAGCAGCTGTTAAAACAATCAGGTTAAGAACATTTGCGATTAATGTATTGAACTGAATGACTTTACCAAAAAGACTGAATTCAAGCCCATTCAGATTCTGAAATACCATTACAAACGGGCTGGATCCTTCTGTAATATCTCTCCAAGGGCTTAATGCAAATAAAATTACCAAAGCACCTACGTAGAAAATAAGAATTCTATAGATCACCTGATTGGTAGCCTGTGGAATGGTTTTTTCCGGATTTTTTGCTTCTGCAGCTGTAATCCCGATCAGTTCCAGACCTCCGAAGGAGAACATGATCATTGCCATGGCTGAAAATAATCCTGAATATCCGTTTTCGGTTTTATTAAATAATCCTTTCGGGAAGAATCCGCCATCGTTCCAAAGATTGGTAATAGTCGCCTTTTCTCCTCCTGTACCGCTTATTAAAAGGTAAACTCCGAAAATAATCATCGCAATAATAGCCACGACTTTGATGATGGAAAACCAGAATTCTGTTTCTCCGTAAACTTTTACAGAAGCCAGGTTAAGTGCGTTAATGACTATAAAAAAGAATAAACTGGAAACCCAGAGTGGTATTTCCGGCCACCAAAAATGAATGTAATGTCCGATAGCAGTAAGTTCTGCCATACTTACCAGAATATAGAGAATCCAGTAGTTCCAGCCGGAAGCAAATCCTGGGAAATTTCCCCAATATTTGTAGGCAAAGTAGCTAAAACTTCCCGAAACAGGTTCCTGAACTACCATTTCACCCAGCTGACGCATAATAAAAAAGGCAATAATTCCTGCCAAAGCATAGCCTAAGATTACGGATGGTCCTGCTAGTACTGCAGCAGGCCCAATTCCCAGAAATAACCCTGTTCCTATGGCACCTCCAAGGGCAATTAATTGTATGTGTCGGTTTGTTAATCCTCTAACTAAAGTCTCGTTTTCTCCTGTTTTATTTTCGTTGCTCATTGAATGAATTATTCGGTCGCTAAATATATAAAAACTTTTCAGAGAAATTCATATTCCATGGGGTAAATTGAGAATCGTCTCTTAGTGATAAAACAAAGCATCTTTTCTATTTTTCATCTATGCTGTTGAACTCCAAAACATAATTGTAAAAATCAGCTTTAACCCATTAGGTTAAAACCGCTTTTTATAGTATATCAATAACCTGTTAATTTGCAATTTTGTACCCATAAATGGAAGTTGAGGTCACCTGATATTGAGGTCCTCCTCCATTTAACTGAGCAGCTGAAGCCATACTTACAGTTTCATCTTTATTCAAATGAACCACTGCAGAAACAATACCGGGCGCAAAAATTCCCGGATTGGTATGAAGGTTCTGTACAAGTTGATTGTTGGGTGTAGTTGCAAAATTCTTTACAAGATACAATACACACCATGCAAAGCCCGGCTGGCCTGAAATCTCTGAATTATCAAACTGAGCAGAACCATAGATCATATAATACCCGTCCGCAGGAGCTTTGAATCTTCCTGATGATAAATCCAATACATTTCCTGTATTGATGTCCATTCCCTGGTTATACTTTATTTCTGTTTTTTGCCATGTCGGCCCCGTAGTAGCAGTACAGGTTTGTTTAAATGCATTCTGTTGTGCGGAAGAGAAAAGATAGGTCTGATTCACAGAAGGCATACTGTTTGAGCTTGAAACTAAAACAAGTTCCCACGTTGTACCGGTAACGGCTCCTTTATTTACCAAAAACGCATAGTATCCGGAAGGGACTGTAATTGAAGGGACTCCGGTGCCGGCTCCATTCTGATCATCAATCAATTCAGTACCATTGGCTGAAATGGTAAGTGTTGCTCCGCCTGTATTTTTAAAGTGATAAGTACGTCCGGCAAAATTGCCTGTACCATTAATTGCAGCAGGTAGAGTTAATGTCCCGTTAATAGTTCCATTATAAGCAATATAATAATCATTGGCTCCTATAGTACCACTTGCTGCCACCATCCTATATGTTGCAGCAAATGAGCCGTTCACCGTAAGACTACTGCCTGGACTTGCGGTATTAATACCCACACTTCCTACCTGAGCGCTTATCGAAACACAATTTAAACCGGCTAATAAAGCCGTGAAAAACATCTTTTTTTTCATAAACAAATACGTATTTTAGAATCTAAAGGGTGCGGAATACCATCCAATACCATGAATTATTTAATCGAAATTTCCACAATACGAACCTACTGCGAAAAACAGATAAATAAAGAACAGATTCTGTACGCATTTTTCCACAAAATTGTAGCGGTTTTATGACAACACCTGCTGAGATATTAATGTATTTCATTATAAATTTCCAAAAGTTCAACAAGGTTGGAAATTTTTAATTTCTGATAAACTCTTCTTTTGTAGGTGCCTACAGTGGATTCTTCAATTTCAAGAGCATTTGCGATTTCAAGGTTGCCGTTTCCTTTTGCAAGAAGATTAAAAATCTGCATTTCCCGCTCAGATAAATTTTCAACTGCAGTTCTCTTTTTATTTCCTTTCAGCAGTTCGTTCATGATCTCCGGGGTATAATAATATCCATCTTTAAAAAGTGCTTCAATAGCTTTAACAAAATGACCCGGGTCGCTTTGTTTGTTCAAAAACCCATTCGCCCCTTCTTCGATATACTGTAAGGCAATATTTTCTTTATAGGAAGTAAATATTAATATAAGCGTATCCTCAGAGATTCCTTTTATTTCTTTAACCATTGATTTGAGAATACTTCCGGGAAGTTCAATATCAAGAATGACTAAATCATACTTTTCTGATTCGATTTTCTGCTTTGCTTCACCATAGGTTTCTGCAAAATCGACCTCAACATAATTAAAATTTTTCTCCAGAATCAGAGCTGTTCCAATTCTTACCACATGATGGTCGTCTGCAATGAGTATTTTTTTTGTCATATTTTAATAAGGATTTTAATAATGGTTCCTTTCGGAGTATTTTTATGAAAAGTCATTTCGGAGTTAATTTTCATAAGCAGCTGAATAACCATATGAAGACCTAACCCGTAATTTTTGAAAATCATATGTTTATTTTCCTTTTCCTTAAAAAGTCCGGAATAATAGATTCTCTGTTCATGAGACATCCCATTTCCTGTATCACTGATGCTGACTTCTATATGTGATCCTGTGAACGCTGATGTGATGGTAATTTCTCCGTCTGATGTATTTTTCACAGCATTATCTATGATATTATGGAAAATTGCAAGAAGAATATTTTTATTGAGTACTATTTTCAGTTGGTGATCACAAAAGTTGTAGATAAATGTATTTTTTTGCCCTGCAATTTCTTCAAACAGCAATCTTTTGGTCTCAATAAGATCATAAACAGAATATTCTTCTTCCGTCCTATTTTCCTGCTTGTACAGCTCTGTATATTCCTTAAGGCTTAATGTGAATTTATACAGTTGTTCTGAAGTTTTGTAAATGCTGTCAAAATATTTTTTCTGTGTTTTCAGATCCGGAGACTGATTAAGTTCCTGTGAAAGAAGGGCAATAAATTTCACAGGTGTGGTAATATCATGACTGATACTTTCTACAAGTTTTTTTTGATAATCGGATTCACTTTTAAGTTTATTATTGGTTTCAAGCAGCTCTTTATCTTTATGCACAATTGTATTTTTCAGCGCTTTATTTTTCAGTCTTAAAAAATTAGTTCTCATCTGCACAATCACCAGAACAATGAAAATAAAAATGGCTGCTATCAGAATTTTAAAGACAAGTGTCTGATAAAAATAGGCTTCTACTTCTACAGGAATTGTTTTATAAGTGAATTTTCCAGTTTCTGAAGATAAAAACCGAACCCAAAGAGTGTAATTTCCAGGTTCCATATTGGCTAGCCGAAATGTTTTATCACTTTTAATATTAACCCATGGGCTATCATTATTATCTGAAAGTTTAGCCTGCAGATAGATATTTTCCAGATCGGAATAGTAAGGAACATCTATATAAACTTCTGCATTTTTATACCCACATTCCAGAAAAAGTTTGCCTTTCAGCTGAATCATTTTCCCTTTTACTCTTGCTCTTTCCAAATAGATACTTTTAGACTTCGGATAATAAGTTTTTACATTTTCCGGATTAAAAAACACAAATCCTTCCATGGACGGAAATACAAATTGTCCATCTTTCAGCTCATGAGCACAAGGATTGGCACTTCCGTTGAATTCATTGTTGAGCAACCCCTGTTTTTTGGTATACCGGTAATAAGTAATGTCTCCTTTCGGAGCCTTCATATATTGTAAAAGAACATTTTTATTGACTTTAAACAATCCATTATTGGACGAAATCCATAAGTTGAACTTCTTATCCTCAAGCAAAGAATGAGCATTAGCCAGAAAATCATTTTTATCAGATGGAATCCTTACTGCACTTTGCCCTTTTATCAAATAAAAACCTCTGTTGTAAGTCGTAAACCAGATATTTCCATCTTTTGTCCGGATGATTTGTTTTACAGGAAGACCTTTTCCTATCAATTTTATTACTTTATTTCCGGTAAGAGAGTAAACATAAATCCCGCCGCTGCTTCCCAGATAAAGAAGATTATGATTATATCTTAAAACAGCATCAATATTATCTTTACAAGGGATTATTTTTTCAATCTCTTTAAAATGATCTTTCTTAAAAAGATAGAGGTAAGACTCTTTTCCACTGACAAGTGATGCCATATACAATCCTCCGCTTTTATACAGACCATCTATTTCTTTATTTTTAAAAGAAATGGAATCATATTTTGCAAATCCTGTATGCTTATACCTTATATGAATAGAGTTATTTTCCCTATACACTAAATTCCCAGCATTATCCTCCAAGATATACCGTTTATCATAAGATTGAGGGGACGGAAATATTCTTTCTGAAGCAATGGGATAGTATCTTATCCCTTCCTGGGTCAGCACAGAATTATCGCTATAAGGAATCGCGGCATAACAAACCTCATCCTGATAGGATAAGCTTTTTCTGGAAACAAAGAAATCAGACAGACTTAGAACCTTAAGCCCATTAATGGAACTTCCGATGTATAGCTTCCGCACTACCTCATCATAAAACATTGCTCCAGAAATATCTTTATCAATATCCTTATACTCCAGCAGGTAAGTGAGTTTCAACTTTCCGTCTGAAAACACACTCCTGTATATTCTACCATGGTTGATCATAAATACCTGTCCAGTGATCTGCTGCCAATAGATTTTTGTTTCAGGATCAGTATAAATTGACGGAGCATTGATATAGGAATATTTTCCCTGATATAATTGAAGTATTTTTTTACTATCAACATCAGCAACAAAAACATAATCTCCATGAATGAATAACTTTCTTAATTTACTACGCGAAAACTTCAGATCAACTGTAGTGCTTTTTTTACTTTTATTATCAACATAAGTAATTCCATTATTTTCAAAATAATAAGAGCCTGTACTTAGCTTGACAAAGTAAGAATCGATATAGGAAATAAATCTTACGGTAACATTATTTTTGACAAGCTGTTTGTATACTTTCTGATTGATTGTTCCTACCGGCTCAACATTTTGATCAGATGAAACTGCACCTGGTTTTCTTTGAGAAATCAAAAGAAGGTCTTTTTCAGAAGCATTAAAAACAGTGATACTGTCCTTTTTTATGCTTCCAAAGAAATCACCAAAGCTCAAGTTTTTGAATGTAAAATTTCTATACTGTACAAAATTACTTCCGTCATACCGTACCACCCTACCTTCCATAGACAGCCAGATAAACCCATATTTATCTTTTACGATATCTTTAATACTGTTTTGGGGTAAACCATTATCCGTGTTATACCATTGGGTAGTATAATTTTGCCCATTGACATTTAGAACAAACAAAAATGAAATAAAGTAAAGAAGCTTCATTCAGTAGGACAGCATTATATTTAAGACAAATATATTATAGAAAATTAAATCTATTGTAAATATTTATCCACAATCATGTGAATTTTTATCTACATAATTATTTATTAATACTATATTGATTATAATAAATTTGAAAAACCATTGCTTGTTCCCCATCAATGACATTATTATCAGGCTTAGACTAGAAACACACACTTTTTGAACACAAAAAGATCTCCTTCAATGGCTGAAGGAGATCACTTTTTTATTATTATTAAAATTGAATGTAAAAGAAAAAACTAAAGTCTACAAAAACTCTTTCGGAACCGAAATATTATTTTTCTTCATGTATTCCAAAAGGTTTTGATATCTATCTTCATATACATCTGTTCCACATTTATGCGAAATACTACAGATATCGGATGGCTTGATGTCTAAAATATCGGATATTTTAGTCAGTATCTCAAGGTTGATCTTCACCTTGGAATTCTCAATATCGGAATAAGCCTTTTGGGAAATCCCCATTTCAAAGGCCATGTACTCCTGCGTAAGGTCTCTGCTCCTACGTATTTTCCTGATATTTTGTCCACATACTTTCATCGTTTTTGTTTTAGTAGTTTTCGGTATATTTTAGAAGATTAGCTATTAGCCTCCAACAAAGTTAATAAATACCTTTGGCAAAACATTATACACGTTACATGATATTTATTTTCGACATAAAAAAGACTTAAAAATACGCCTTTTTTCAGAGAAAATATCACTTCGGTAAACACTATTGGAATTTATGGAGACGCAAAAATTTAATTATGACAATAATATTGTCAGAGCATTCCTCTATGCGACTATCGCATTCGGACTTGTAGGATTTCTGCTTGGGCTTACAGCTGCATTGATGCTTTTTTATCCTGAACTGCCTGAATTTTTATTCGGTACGGATGATACAACTATTAAAAGCTTAGCTTCGGGTAATATTCAGGGGCTGATCAATACTCAGGGAGCGATGGGCTTCGGAAGAATCAGAATGCTTCATACCAGTGCTGTAATTTTTGCTTTCGTTTGTAATTCCTTTTTCTGCGGTGCTTACTACAGCATGCAGAGACTTCTTAAAACCAGAATGTACAGTGATACACTTTCATGGATTCACTTCTGGTCATGGCAGTTGATGATTGTAAGTGTGGTTATTACATTCCTTATGGGAATCAATACTTCTAAAGAATATGCCGAACATGAATGGCCTATAGACATTTTAATTGCATTCTCATGGATCATTTTCGGAATCAATATGTTCGGAACTATTGCTAAGAGAAGAGTAAGACATTTATATGTAGCGATCTGGTTCTATCTGGCAACCTGGATTGCAGTAGCGATGCTTCACATCTTCAATAATCTGGAAGTTCCGTTATCTTTCACAAGCTGGAAATCCTATTCTGTATATGCAGGTGTAAAAGATGCATTAGTACAATGGTGGTATGGGCACAATGCAGTAGCATTCGTATTAACCACCCCTGTATTAGGTTTGATGTATTACTTTATGCCAAAAGCTGCTCAGCGACCGGTCTTCTCATACAAATTATCCATCATTCACTTCTGGTCGCTGATCTTTGTATACCTTTGGGCCGGGCCTCACCACCTTCAGTATACAGCTTTACCGGCATGGGCTCAGGCCGTGGGAACAGGATTCTCTATCATGCTGATTGCCCCATCATGGGGAGGAATGCTGAATGGTCTTCTTACCTTAAGAGGAGCCTGGGATAAAGTAAGAGAAAATCCGATTCTAAAATTCTTTGTAGTAGCAGTTACATGTTACGGTATGGCTACTTTCGAAGGACCTTTATTAGCAACAAAATCATTAAATAAAATTGGTCACTATACCGACTGGGTTATCGGCCACGTACACTTAGGAGCTCTTGGATGGAATGGTTTCATGGCATTCGGAGTAGTATATTACCTGGTTCCGATCATGTGGAGAACATCCCTTTGGTCTAAAAAATTAGCCAACTGGCACTTCTGGTTAGGAACTTTAGGGATCATCTTCTACGCAGTACCTATGTATATTTCTGGATTTACACAGGGATTAATGTGGAAGCAATTCAATCCGGACGGAACCTTACTATGGAAAAACTGGCTGGATACGGTAACGGCAATTATTCCTTACTTTAAAATGAGATTCCTTGGAGGTGTTCTTTATTTGTCAGGAGCAATTTTAATGGTAGTTAATGTTATCAAAACAATTAAAGCCGGTTCATTCCAGAAAAATGTTCCTGCGGAGGCTCCTGCATTAGCCAATATCGGAAGCACAAGAAAAGAAGGCGAAGGCGTACACCTTTGGTTGGAAAGAACGCCTACTCTACTTTCTGTATTAGCTTTCATCACTATAGCAATTGGTGGTTTGGTAGAAATTGTTCCTACGCTGTCACTGAAGCAGAGTGTTCCGACAATTACCGCAGTAAAACCATATACACCACTAGAACTTGAAGGAAGAGACTTATATATCCGTGAAGGATGTAACTCATGCCACTCACAAATGATCAGACCGTTCCGTGATGAGGTTGTAAGATTTGAAGGAAAAAACGGACAGTATTCCAAAGCGGGAGAATTCGTATACGACAGACCATTCTTATGGGGATCTAAAAGAACAGGACCGGATCTTCACAGAGAAGGAGGAAGAAACCCGGATTCATGGCACTTCAAACATATGTATAACCCAAGAATTACTTCTGCTGGTTCTATCATGCCACGTTTCCCATGGTTAATTACCAATAAACTGGACAAAACACAAATGGTGGACAAAATGAAACTGATGAAAAATGCCTTCGATGTTCCTTATACAAAAGCGCAGATAGATTCTGCCAACCAATGGGCGGATAACCAATCCAAAGCCATTGTACAGAGAATATATTCTGAAGCAACAGATGTAAAAGATCAGATGGTAAAAGAAAAAACAGCAAAAGGATCTGCTTATGTACCCCTTGAACAAAGAGAAATTGTAGCGATGATTGCTTATCTGCAAAGATTAGGTACAGACATTAAAACAACACAGGTACAGACCGCAAGCGTAGAGTAACATTTAAAATTAAACTGCAATGAAAACGAGAACCCCCATTTCAATATATATCGCAACTACGATAGGTTTAACGATCATGGCCTTTGAAATGTTTGCCAGTGATTCAGGATATTTTTCTTCTCCTTTTTTCTGGGCACTGATATTAATCGCTACGATCCTGCTGCTGATCATGAACTCTATCGGAGATTTGGTAGAAAATCAAAGCTTCAGCAAATTATCCGAGGAAGAGAAAAAACAATATCTGGAGGAAAAAAAGTTCCGTATTATCAGAAATTATGGAATTCAGCCTTCAAAAAACAAACTGCTACGGAAGAAAAGGATATTCTTATCGACCATGGTTTTGATGGAATTACAGAGCTTGACAACTCTCTTCCGAAATGGTGGATCGGCTTGTTCTGGTTCGGATGTATTTTCTGTGCCGTGTATCTGTTTGCTTTTTCTTTCACAGACTATGCTCATCCGGAAGCAGAGTACACCAAAGAAACAAAAACGATGTTAGCTTCCATTGCTGAGTATGAAAAAACTGCTCCTCAGATCAATCTGGAATCTGCAAAATACAGTGCAGATAATATTGCAGAAGGCCAGGAATTGTTTAAAACAAATTGTGTTACCTGCCACGGTGACGGAGGAAAAGGAGGTATAGGCCCCAACCTTACCGATACCCACTGGATCAATATTAAAGAAAAAAGCTTATTTAAAAATGTATTCTGGATGCTTGAAAACGGTTCTCCAAACAATCCAACCATGAGACCTTTCATTAAGGAAGGAACCATTACCGGAAGAGATGCTGAAAAGATTGCCGCTTATATTTATCACATCAACCAGGAAACTGCTCCTATCACTACAGCACAAGGCGGTGCCGCTCCTCAGGGAGAAGAAGTGAAATGGGAAAACGGAAACAACTAAATTATTATCTATCATATAAACCATGCCACGCCCCCTTCAACACTACTAACATTTGAATTTCATTTTTGCTAACTAACCTTTTCAACATTAAAAAATGATAAAAGGGGGCGTTTTTTACAAATAACAATCCTTACTTTGGCTGTCTTACTCAACTATTCACTTGACAACTACAAACTAGAAATTCCATAAAAAGACAGCCAAGGCAGGATTTTTGCATTCACAAAGGCTACCACAACAAAGACCAAGTAAAATAGTATTATTATCTTTGTTAGAAACCACCTCGCATTTGAAACTGAAAATCAACACCACAAAACTTTTAAGGCGTATTGCAATAACCTTTATTTCGATATTGGTTCTTCTTACCCTGTTGATCCTAAGCTTAAGGCTTCCTGCCGTCCAAAACTTCATCAAAGACAAGCTGATTGTTTATCTGGAGAAGAAAATTAAAACTCCTGTCAGCCTTGAAAGGGTCTATATAGGATTTCCCAACAGCCTTGTTATGGAAAACCTCTATCTCAAAGGACAGGATGTAGATACCCTTCTGGCCGTTAAAAAGCTGGATGTAGGACTGCACATGATGAAGCTTCTCAATTCTACGGCAGATATTACTTCAGTCAGTATGGAAGGTGCGCGTGCTAATGTAGTACGTAAACCGGATGGCAAATTCAATTTTGATTATATCATTGATGCTTTTGCTTCCACAGATAAGGAAGAAAGCCCTTCCAAGCCGTTCATTATTTCTCTTGATAAAATCAATTTAAAAGATGTTGGGGTAACCTTCAATGACCAGCAGTCAAAGAATGATATTCAACTCTACTTTAAGTCTTTTGATACCAGAGTTAAGACTTTTGATCTCAGCAAAAATAATTATGCAGTCAATGATATCAACCTTGACGGATTAAAATTAAAGTTAAAGCAGGGACTTGTAGAAGAAGTTGCTAAAAAGGTTGAGAAAAAAGTAGACTCTCTCAATGAAAAGAAGCCTATGAATATTGGACTGAGAGGAATCAAGCTTACTCATTTCGATATTGATTACGGTGATGAAAACACCAAAACATTTGCAAAAGTTATCTTCAAAGAACTGAGCACAAAGGTGAATAAACTGGATCTTGAAAACAATGCTTACAATGTAGCCAATGTATTTCTTTCCGGGGCAGATATTAATGCCAACCTTTATCTTCCTGCTCAGAATGCCAATCCGAAAGCAACAAAAGAACCTGAAGTTTCTAAAGCCTCTGATAAGGATAAAGCCATGAAACTTCTCTTAGGGAAACTTGTTCTGAACGATGTAAAGGTCAATTATAACAATACCGCTATTGCTCCAACGAAACAGGGAATGGACTTCAACCACCTTAATTTCTCAAAAATGAATGTGGAAGTGAGAAGTTTCAAAATGGAGAATAATACTTTTGCCGGAACTGTGAACACAGCAGAAATCAAAGAAGGCAGAGGCCTGGATATCCAGAAATTCAATACCGATTTTGTATACGCGGAAAAAGAAGCCTACCTGAAAGATCTTTATCTTCAAACCCCAAAAACAATATTACGTGATGAGGTTATTTTAAATTATAACTCCATTGATCAACTCACTTCAAACCTTGGTGCTGTAAAGATTTCAGCCAATATTAAGGATTCAAAAATAGGATTCTCAGACATTCTGAATCTGGTTCCTACTTTAAAAAATACGGTTCCATTCAACAAATATCCGAACGCTATTCTTAATGTGAATGCGAATGTAAAAGGAAGCGTGAATGATCTTTTCATTCAGGATCTTAAAGTTTCCGGACTTGATCAGCTGAGGGTAATGGCTTCCGGAAAGATCAAAAATGCAATGAATCCTGATCAGTTGTATTATGATATGAGAATCGGAGAATTTTCTTCCAGTGCCAAAACGATATTCAATCTTGTTCCTAAAAATACAATTCCTTCCAATATTTCGCTTCCTTCCCATTTCAGCATCAAAGGAAATGCAAAAGGGACAACCAAAGTGGTCAGTACAGACCTTAATCTCTACTCTACTTTGGGGAATGCTGCGGTTATCGCACAGGTAGACATGCGAAGAAAAAATCATGAATTGTATGATGTAAAAGCCAATCTTCAGGGCATACAGGTTGGAAAAATTATTCAGAATAAAGATATTGGTCCTATCACCGCACAAATTGCTGCGAAAGGAGAAAGTTTTGATTTTAAAAATGCCAATGCAGACTTAAAAGGGCATGTTGCTTCCGCAGTGTACAAAGGCTATCGTTATCAAAATATGAATCTCACCGGAAAGATCAATAAAGGAGCTTATCATGTGATTTTGGATTCCAAAGATCCGAATGCCAGTTTACAGCTGACCGCTTCGGGAGTTTATGATGAAAAAAATCCTACGGTAAAAGTGAATGGAGAAGTCATCAAACTGGATGTCAACAAACTGGGTTTCTACGAAAAACCAATGATTATTGCAGGAAAAATTGATGGAGACTTCACCAGCTTAGATCCCAATAATTTAAATGGATATCTAAACCTTAAGGATTTCGCTTTCTCTGATACCAAAGAGGTTTATCCTGTACAGGAAGTTAACCTGAAAGCATCCTCCACAACAGATTCTACACAAATTATTTTCAATTCTCAGATTGCAGATGTGGAACTGAAAGGTAAATATAAGCTTACTCAGATTTTTGGTGCTTTAACGAAAACTGTGAATCAGTATTATCAGTTCCAGAAACCGGATAACAAACAGAAAATTGATCCGGGACAACATTTTACTTTTACAGCAAAAATTAAAAATGATGATCTGATCAGAAAATTTGTTCCGGATCTGAAAGATTTTGAAACCATCAATCTTGTCGGAAATTATGATGCAGATTCTCAGAAAATTGAAATTGACGGACAAATACCAAGATTATTATATGGTGAAAATACCATTGAAAAGGGAGCGTTAAAAGTCACCAATGAAAATGAGGCATTACAGTACAGCCTGAATGTTGCCGCTTTAAAAAGTTCAAGTTTTTCTTTAAATAAAATCAACATTGACGGAGATGTTGCAGACAATACCATCCGATACAACGTCACTACAAAAGACGAGAAAGATGCTACCCAGTTCCTGATTGCAGGAAATGCAAAATCTCTGAATGACATTACAGAAATATCTTTAAATCCGAACGGATTAAAGCTCAATTATACGGATTGGAACGTTGCAGAAAACAACAAAATTCAGATCAGCAATAAAGGAATTCTGGCAGATAACTTCATTTTATCTAATGGAGGAAGTGAAATTGCTGTACAGTCTGAAAGTAACAGCCCAAGCAGTCCTTTGAATATTTCGTTGAAAGATTTTAAAATTGAAACCATTACGGAACTGATTAAAAAAGATACTGTTCTGGCAAGAGGAACGATCAATGGTACAGCACAGCTGCGTGATGTTACTAAAAATATGACATTCACTTCCGACCTGAATATTTCAGATTTAATTGTCTATGGAAGTCCTGTCGGAAATCTTGCGGTAAAAGTAAATAATGCTTCACCGAAGGTTTTAAATGCAGATATTGCCCTTTCCGGAAATAATAATGACGTAAAAATCCTTGGAGATTACAATACTTCTTCCAGTACTTTCGACCTGAATATGGCCATTAACCAGTTGCAGATGAAGAGTATTCAAGGGTTTTCTATGAATGCCATTACCAATACGGAAGGCTATCTTTCAGGAAATTTAAAAATCACAGGAACTACAGACCAACCGAATATTTTAGGAAAAGTAAAATTCAATGATGCAGGGCTGGAAATAGCAAAAACAGGAAGTGATTTCCGACATCTGAGTGATGAAATAAATTTTACCAGCCGCGGAATTGAGTTTGATAAATTCAAAGTTAAAGATAAAGACGGAAATGCTCTTGTTGTGGACGGACAGGTTCTTACCCAAACGTACAGAGATTTCGCCTTTAATCTGGATGTAAATGCCAAAGACTTTAAAGTTGTCAATTCAGAAAAGACCAATGATGCCATGATGTATGGTATTCTGGCTATTGATGCCGGACTACATATCCGAGGAAATCTTGACCTTCCTAAAGTAGATGGTAAGCTGAATGTGGCAGACAACACAGACTTCACATTCGTACTTCCTCAATCTTCCCCGTCTTTACAGGAAAGAGACGGTATTGTAGAGTTTGTAGATCAGGATCAGGTGGTTTTAAATAAAACAATTAAAGCAGATTCTCTCGACTCCAAAAGCCGCATCAAAGGAATGGATGTGAATGTCAACATTGAAGTCAGCAAAGAAGCCAAACTTTCTATTATTATTGATAAAGTAAACGGTGATTTTGTCAAGCTTCAGGGAGAAGCAGAATTGACCGGTGGAATTGATCCATCAGGAAAAATGACATTGGTAGGCGTTTATGAAGTTGAAAAAGGGAGCTACGATCTTTCTGTAAGTTTGCTTAAACGTAAATTCGATATTCAGAAAGGAAGCACAATTACATGGACAGGAGAACCTACGATGGCCCAAATGGATATTACAGCGGTTTACAAAACCGAAGCCGCTCCTATTGACCTTGTGGAACAGCAGATCAGTGGAGAGAGTGCATCAACAATGAATCAGTTTAAGCAGAGGGTTCCTTTCAATGCTTTATTGAAAATGAAAGGAGAATTATTGAAACCTCAGCTTACTTTTGATATTACTACAGATGAAAAAAATAATTCTGTATCTACGAATGTAAAAGATGTTGTCGATCAGAAGCTTGCCCAGATCAGAACCCAGGAATCTGAGCTGAACAAACAGGTATTTGCCTTATTGCTTCTGAACCGTTTTATCGGAGAAAATCCATTTGAAAGCGGTGCCGGAATGTCTGCAGAAACCATGGCTAGACAGAGTGTGAGTAAAATTCTTTCTCAACAGCTGAATAATCTTGCTTCCGGACTGATTAAAGGAGTAGATCTTAATTTCGGTCTTGATTCTACGGAAGATTACTCCACTGGAGAGAAAAATACCAGAACTGACCTGAATGTGGATATCAGTAAAAAACTATTAAATGATCGTCTGAAAGTAACGGTAGGAAGTAACTTCGGACTGGAAGGCCAGGCTCGTCAGAATGAAAACATGACGAATATTGCAGGGAATGTTTCTGTAGATTACAGCCTTTCCAAAGACGGAAGATATATGCTTCGTGCTTACCGAAAAGATGAATATCAGGTGGCTCTTCAAGGGCAGATCATAGAGACCGGAGTCGGATTTATTATTACATTGGATTATGACAAGTTCCGGGAGATTTTCCAGAAATCAAAAGAGAAGAAGCCGAAAAAAAATCAAAATAACCAAGTGGTAGAATTTAAATAATGAGTAATAAGTTCCATATATATTGTAAGTATCTGTTGGTTTCCGGAATGGCATCCACGATAGTCTCGTGCAGCAACACCAGGTTTTTGAAAGAAGGTCAGATGCTGTACACAGGTGCCAAAGTAAAGATTGAAAACGACACGATTTCCAAAAAAGAAAAAAAAGATCTTCAGACGGCACTGGAAGAGAGCCTTACGCCTAAACCCAATTCTACATTTTTGGGAATGCGTCCCAAGCTGTATTTCTATAATATCGCTAAAGAGCCGAAAAAGGATAAAGGTTTTAATTACTGGCTTAAATATAAGATAGGTGAAAAGCCTGTATTGTTAGGTGATGTAGATCGTGAGTTCAACAAAAATATCATTGAAAATTATTCTGAAAACAAAGGGTATTTCAATGCCAAAGCTTCTTATGATACGGTTTCAAAAAATAAAAAAGCTCAGGTTATTTATACGGTAAGACCAGGTTCCAGATATCTGATTGACGGGGTAAAGTTCCAAAAGGATTCTACATTGGTGAACCAGGAAATTCAGGGTTTAACAAAAAGAACGTTACTTAAAAACGGAAGACCATTTGATCTTGATGTCATCAAAGCAGAAAGAGAAAGAATTGATAATGGCTTAAAGGAAAGAGGTTTTTATTACTTCCACCCTGATAATATTATCGTTCAGGCAGACAGTACGGTAAGTAAAAATCATAAGGTAGAGCTTAACGTAAAACTGAAAGACAATACTCCGGATTTAGCAACGCAGCAATTCAGCATTAATAACGTTATTGTATTTCCCAATTACAACATTCAGGATGTAAAAGAAGGAAAATACAGCATTCCGATGAATAAAGATTCTCTTTCCAAATATGCTTTTGATGATATTTACGTTATTGATCCTCAGCACAAATTCAAACCGAAAATTTTTGACAGAGCTTTATATTTCAAAAAAGGAGATCTTTACAACCGTTCGAACCACAATTTAACTCTGAACCGATTGATCAGTCTGGGTATTTTCAAATTTGTGAAAAACGAGTTCATCGTATCTGATTCTTTAAGTCATAAATTTGATGCCTATTATTTATTGACTCCAAGGCAAGTACAATCGCTTCGTCTGGAAGCATTGGGAAGAACCAACTCCGCCAACTATGCAGGTAGCGAGCTGAACCTGAACTGGACTCACCGAAATTTCTTCCGGGGTGCAGAACAATTTAAAGCAGCCATCTATGGAGCTTTCGATTTCCAGATGGGAGGGGCTCAGAATGCCAATAATATTTTCCGTGCAGGAACAAACGTACAGCTTTCAATCCCGAGAATTGTTGCTCCTTTCCGGTTTCATTCTTCCAGTGAATTTGTTCCCAGAACGAATATCACACTGGGTTATGAATTCCAGAACAGAACACAATATTATACCCTAAATAATTTCACCGGATCATTCGGATATGTGTGGAAAGAAAACGCAAGAAAAGAACATGATCTGAAAGTGATTGATATTACATTGGTATCCCCGGCCAATGTTACGGAAGAATATCAAATTAAAGCTGATGCAAATCCAGCAATGGCAAGAGTTGTGGCAAAGCAGCTTATTTTCGGTCCTACCTATTCTTACACCTATACCAATACCATGCTTCCAAAGACCAACACCGTTTATTATAAAGGTACGCTTGATCTTGCTGGAAATATCACTGGTCTGGCCACAGGAGCAGATGTAAAAAAAGATAAACAGAGGAATATATTCGGGATTCCTTTCAGCCAATATGTAAAGATTGAAAATGATTTCAGATTCTATCATAAGTTCACCGAAAAATCTTCATTAGCTACGAGATTTATCGGAGGGATCGCCTATCCCTACGGAAACTCAGAATTTGTACCTTTCTCCAAGCAGTTTTTCTCAGGGGGAAGCAACAGTATCAGAGCATTCCGTGCAAGAACATTAGGACCGGGAAGTTTTGACCCGAGAACGATAGATCCAGGGACTTATTTTGACCAGTCCGGAGATATAAAACTTGAATTAAATGCGGAGTACCGCGCCAATCTTTATAAATTTTTAAATGCTGCCGTTTTTGTAGATGCCGGAAATATCTGGCTGCTTCACGATGACAAAGACAGACCGGGAGCAAAATTTTCAAAAGACTTTTTAAATGAAATTGCGGTGGGTGCCGGAGTAGGTCTGAGACTGGATTTTTCTATTCTGATTCTAAGACTGGATCTTGCGATGCCACTGAGAGTTCCTTACTATCAGAAAGGAGACAGATGGGCTTTCGATAAAATTAATTTCGGAGACTCAAGCTGGAGAAAAGATAATCTTGTTTTAAATATTGCCATCGGATATCCATTTTAATATGATCAATACTGTTAAATTTTTCTGGGAAGTTCTGAAAGATACGTTTACTGAATGGAACAATTCTTCCGCATCGAAAGATTCGGCAAGCCTTGCTTATTATGCCATCTTTTCTATCCCCGGATTATTGATCATTATTATCTGGGTACTTGGAAATTTCTTTGGTGAAGAAGCTATCCGTGGGCAGATCAGCACACAGATCAGTGGTATTATGGGACCGGATGTGGCTAAAAGTATTGAAGGCATGCTGGCTGGTGCTCTTATTGACAAAAAGAATATTTTTATGAAGGCAGTTGGAGTTGGATCATTGGTTTTCGGTTCTACTACACTCTTCTTCCAACTACAACATACGTTAAATACACTTTGGGAAGTAGAAGCTGCTCCCAAAAAAGCATTACTCAAATTTTTACTGGACAGGGCCAATTCTTTAGGAATGATTCTTATTCTGGGATTTCTTCTTATGATCACCATGATTTTATCTTCTCTGATCAGCCTGTTTAATACGATTATCACCCAATATTTTGGTTTTGAAACGTATATGCTGGTAGAAACCGTGAATTTTGCTGTAGGCTTTGGACTTGTCATGCTCTTATTTGCTTTAATGTTTAAAGTTCTGCCTGATGTTTTGGTCAGCTGGAAACCGGTATGGAAAGGAGCTTTTATAACAACAGTTTTATTTACGCTGGGAAAATTTTTATTAAGCCTTTATTTCAATCAGGTAAAACCTACTTCTGCCTTTGGAGCTGCCGGAACAGTCATTCTGATTATGATGTGGATTAATTATTCCTGTATGCTGATATTCTTTGGCGCAGAATTCACCAAAGTGTATACCTACAAAAAAGGATATAAAGTAGTTCTTTCCAAACATGCACGATGGACACCTGCAAAGTTGTACGCGGATAGTTTGAAACAGATGCAGGGTGAAAGTAATGATAAAACGTAGATTTGGGTTGCGAGGTTCCAGATTTTGAGGATTCGGGTTTCGAGATTCGGGGTATTCCGATACGAGATTATTAATTTACATA
>CBFQYI010000024.1:0-20035 GCA_965720825.1 uncultured Chryseobacterium sp.
GGAGTAATAACACCGTTATTAGCTAAAATCTTCTGGGATGCTAAGGGAGGAATAACAAAAGCCAGCTGATTGTATTCGTTATAAATATAATAAGTATTAAGGATGTCAAAACCATCCTTTTTACGGGTCAATATGGTTTGCCCGCGCTCATTTTTGAACTCCGTAACCGAGTGTTGATCTTCATCCGTAACTATGGTTTTATATAAGGTTCCTTCGGGATAGCTTATGGGATTTGGGTTTAAAACAGAGGAAGTAGTCCCGTACTTCCAACTTGTTGTCGTAGTAAATTTGTAGACTTCCAAATCACTGTTAGTCTGATAATCATAGCTTATCTTCTTACCCAGCCAGTCACTTCCCGGACCTGCATAAGATTGTAAACGGTATAAAGGAGAGTTTTCCAGGGTCTTTTTTTCATATATCAGTGCATCCGCACTACCTGAAGTGGTTTTATAATATTCTGAAGTGGAGGGCGGAGTCTGGATATCACCATTTAAACTGTTCATGGGAACGGGAAGCCAGTTTTCCACTTGTCTTCCAAAGCTGTCATAAGGAATATGGGTAACCATATCATTACCTGTTGGAGAGGTATGAATGGCTACATGCTGCCTCGGCTTTCCTAATCCATCATAGAAAAGGATACCCTGAATCTGCCTGGCATGAGGGTCACTTAAAGTCTTTGGCTCCAGATAGGTACGGGTATAAATATAATTCTCATTAACGCTAAAGAGATCAGAATTCTGGCCATTAAAGAGATTAGGAGTTGAATTAAGAACCGCCTGGCTGTAATGCATAATACTTACCAATAACAGTATAGCTGCGTGTAATTTTTTCATTGTTGTTAGTCTTTATAGTTTTTATATCGGTATTGGTAATCCTTGATAATATTTCCGTCTTTATCTTTTACAGACTGTAACCTTCCCGTATTGTCATAAATATAATATTCCGTCACTCCTGATGGGGGAGTCATACTTCTGATCCCAACTAAAGGATCATAGGTATAAGTAGTGATCTGGAAATTGGATAGGCCAGGTTTTTTTCTAAAAGTATTCATTGCTGAAAGTAATACTTCCTCGGAAGCCTGAGTTCCTGCATTGTTGTCTATGTCTGACGCATCAATGAAGTCTTGCGCCAGATTCCAGACTTGATCATATGCTGCACCTTGTACTTTAGCAATGATGAGAGATTTATTATATCCGTAAATCATGGCAGTTTTTACTCCTGTTGCGTTTGAAAGCTGAATAAGGTTTCCTTTATAATCGTACGAATCCATCTTTTGAATTTCCTTCGTATTCTCATCTTCAATATTGGTAGCAAGAACAGAGGTAGGCAATAAAGAGCCGTTATTAAATAACACTTTTGATCTGGCAAGAAGCTTCCCATCTTCTTTTTCTTCAACAGACACCGGTACACCAATCATATGGGCGCTTTCCAGATGAGAATATCCGGGTAAATTAATAGGATAAGTAATGGATTTTTCTTTTACTTTCCCGTTAACAACTGATTTTATGTAACCGGGTTTAAGATTTATAGCGTTGATGCTAACCTCTGTTTCCTTAGTTATACTTTGATTATTAGCATAAAATTCCTTCTCTGTTTGAATTGTTTTTAAAATATAAGAGCGTTTACTGGAAATGTGCTCTGAAATAAATGCTGAAGATTCCGGGTGAATCTTAAAATCATACTGACTTTCCCAATATTGATCAAAGAAATAATTAGTTTCTTTTTGAGAAAGCAATCGGTTCTGATCATCATACACTTCTTCCCTGGACGGTAAACCCCACCTTGTGATATCATAATAAGGCCAGACATAATAATAATTAACATATATTTGGTTGGTCAAATATTTTGGATAATCATTAGGCGTTATAAATGTCTTTTGGGTATACCCTTTACCGGCCTCCCATACTTTCACATTTTTATAGAGGATATAAGTAACCTGTTTTTGCTCATTATACTCATCTATTTCTCCATAATATTTATATCCTGATGATGATGTAGTCCCAAAAAGATTATAATCATAGTTGATAGTTCTTTCCGGAGTAATATCAATGCTGTTTTTATAATAGTTGATTACTTTAACTCTCTTTGCTATATTTCCAGCTGCGGAAGCAGAATTGGTATAAACGTGATCTTCATACTTATATTCCACAACACCTCCCGCAGGTGTCGTTATTTTTTCTAGTATTCCTTCTTGTTTTCCTGACTGCGCACTATTTTCGTAACCAAAAACAGTCTGCTCTATTTTGAGATTATTTTTATCGTTTTTTCTTATGAAATTTAAGATGCGTTTTCTTCCCCTTACATCAGACGAGGGAAAAGCGGATATATAACTGTTCATTACATAAGAATACTGCACTTCACCTAAAGGGTTTTTGAGTGTAATTTCTTTTAGCCAGTAAGGATCATTAACGGTGTTTTCTAAACTCTCATCATAAATAAATTCAAAGTCAACTTCTCCTTTGACCGTTTTTATTGAATTTAGTTTACAGTATTGCTGAGCCATCTGGCTCGGAACGTTTTTATTTTGCAACTGATAATCAAAAGTTGCCACTTCAACTCCTGTGGGGGTAAAAATTTTTGCCAGATAATAAGTAGATGCCACTCCGCTAGGTTTCGGATAATTATTGCATTTAAATTGGTAGTTATCAATCTTGTTAAAACTATATCTATACCCATTATTAGTTGTTATGGCGAATTCTAACCCAGTTGCCATAATAGAATTATTAATTTCTATTGTGATATTATTATTGGGATTTAAATTGACAATCTTATAACCATTGGTATCCTTTTTAACAGTAAACTTTCCGGATAAATCAAGTATATTGTAATAATATGTGCTTTCGTACGGATCAGACTGATTATTAATTCTATCACACTCGACTTCAACACTTTGTACATCTCTATAAATAATACTTGTTCCAAATAATGACCATCCCTGACCAATATCACTGATCCCCTGAATGTTATTATAATTTCTGACATTATACCGTAAACTGATAGGATAATTGATGTTATTATCAGCTATAGGTACATTGAAGAGAGGAATATTTATATTGGGAATTCCTGAAGCCTCATTAACGGGCATATCTATATAATTTGATAGTGATGCAATAGACTTTTCTAATGCCATCCCATTCTGTGCGTATCCCTGCTGTATTCCTAATATCAGAAAGACTAGTAGAATAAAAAAATCTGGATATATTTGCTTCATCATATTTATTTTTTAATGAGTTTTGCAGATGCTGTTTTATCTGTATCTGTTTTTACAGTCACCAGATAAGCCCCCTGCACCAAAGCCTGAGTATTTATCTTAGTCACTTTATTCTTTGTTTTCACACTTTGAAGTTGTCTTCCGCTCATATCATACAACAGAATATCAGCCTCTTTAAAACCCTGTCCTGAGCCTGTCGAAGGATCGAAACCAATTTCTACATAAGCATAATCTGACACTGGATTGGGATAGATCTTGATATCGTATTTTTCAATGAGCTGATCAACCTGTTTGTCTCCCAGTTTAACAATCTTCCAGTTTTCTTTACCTAGTTCTTCTGCACTGGTTCCTGCCAGAATTATTGAACCATCTCTGTTGAGTTTCAAATCAGAGAGCCTTTCTTCTTTTTGTCTGGATTCTCCTTTGATGTGCTTTCTCCATTGTTCATTTCCATTCTGGTCCAGATAAAGCATCCAGAAGGTTTCATCATCGGTTTGGATTCTTCCTTCAGCCTGGGTGTAACCTCCCAACAGAATACCTTTAGAAGATTTATCATCTGCAGAATGAAGAACACTCATACTCATCAAAATATCTCTGTTTTTGAAATTGTAGGATTTCTGCCATTGTTCATCACCTCTTTCATTGAGAGCAATCAGCCAAAGGTCTGTACCTTCTTCAATGCCTACCGTTTTGTTTCCTGATCTTTCTGATCTGGATTCTCCGCCAATGATAAAGCCAGTGGAAGTTAAAGCCAGGGTTCTCAAATGATCATCTCCTTTACCTCCAAAGTTCTTTTCCCATTCTATTTTTCCGTTTTTATCTAATTTGACAATCCAGTAGTCTCCCTCACCAAAGTTTTCAGTTTGTTTCGAGTTTCGGGATGCAGGGTTCGGGTTTTGAATGTTTGATGCAGAACCCGCACCTCGCATCCCGGAATCTTTTTCAGAACCCGAAACACGAACTTCGGAACTTCGTGAATACATTCCCAGTAATGCGCCTCCATCTCTCGTTGGAATCATCTTTTCCACTTCATCTAAACCTTTTCCTCCTAAAATTAATTGTGATAATTCCTTTCCGTTTTTATCAAGTCTAGTGATCCAGATATCTTTAGAGCCGTAGCCTTTTGCAGAATTCTGTACATTTCCGGCCACAAAAAAACCTAAGTCCGGAGTTTGGATAACAGCTCTTGCTTCTTCATCGGAAGAACTTCCCAGAGTTTTCTGCCATAATTCATCTCCAAATTCATTGATTCTGATCAGCCAGATATCTGAACCTCCCTTGGAATCCTCTTTTTTATCCAATCCTTTTCCTGAGTAAGATGTTCCTGCTAACAGAAATCCTCCATCCTGAGTGGTAAAAGTAGCCGACAGATAATCATGGTTATGTCCTGAGAAATATTTCTTCCAGACTTCCTGCCCCTGCTGGTTGAGTTTTACTAAATGAAAATCGTAACCGTTGTTTTGCTTACTGCCTGAAGCTTGTTGCTTATTGCTTTGAATAGAGCTTCCCGTGATAAGGTACTGCTGATCAATGGTTGTAGTGACCTGGCTTAGAAAATC
This sequence comes from uncultured Chryseobacterium sp., assembly GCA_965720825.1. GTDB lineage: Bacteria > Bacteroidota > Bacteroidia > Flavobacteriales > Weeksellaceae > Chryseobacterium. Next base: position 4,771 of record CBFQYI010000024.1, read on the forward strand.
CTGGGTAGAGGATTGGATGTCTTTCTGCCACACTACTTCCTGAGCAGATACGCCCAAGAGTGTGCATAAAGTGAATGCACTGAGATAAATTTTTTTCATTAGCTCGCATTGTATTTGATGGCTAAAAGTATTATCTATAATCTACTTTTGTATTGCGTAAAAGCCAATATTCTATTAATTTTTCTTAATACATGTTGTTTGTGATAACATCAATTGTTTACTCTTTTCTGAATACGATAACTGTATTAGTTTTAATTGAAACTAATAATTCCTTTTGTATAAGTTAAATGTATTGAAGAATATATAATCTTAGAGTTAAGGGAAGAATACATGTCGAATGATGTAATCGAACAACAATATTCTGTGAAAAGAAAAGACTTTCACAAACGGAACTTGCTATGGTGATAGGGAAGGATAGATGCTATCTCCATAAAATAGAAATGGAAGAGTTACTTCCAGTATTGCCATTATTCTGTAACTTATGCAATAGATGGCATTTCCCTGGCTGAGCAGATCAGTGAAATAAAAGTATGAAAATATCTAAGCAATAACCCCTGAAGAATGATCAGTAGTACTTCCAGTCGCAGAAGACAGTACATTGATCTCGTTGTTCATTTTTAAAACACCCATAAAGGCAAAAATCAAGGCTTCCTTATAATCGATGATCTCTTTTTCAGGGATGATGACTTCAGCATTTGTTTTCGCTCTTATTTTTTCAATTAAAAATGTGTTGTAAGCGCCTCCACCAGTGATAAGGATATCTTTTATATTGTATTCATTGATGACATTGGCGATTTGCTGGGCAGCATGTTCTGTAAAAGTAGCCAGCGCATCTACTGTTTCAATATTTTCAAGAAGTGGAAATATATATTGATGGCACCATTCTATTCCCAAGGATTTTGGATGTGAAATCTGATAGAAATCCAGAGCGTTAAGTTGGTTCAGTAAAGTTTCATTTATTTTTCCTTTTGCTGCCAATGCTCCGCTTTCATCAAAACTTTGATGAAGTTGCTGAGCTAAATAGTTCAAGACAATATTCACCGGAGCGATATCAAAGGCAATTCTTTTTCCTTCCGAACGTAAAGAAATATTGGAGAATCCACCCAGGTTCAGGCAAGCGCTGTATCCGGAGAAAAGTAATTCATCACCTATAGGAACCAAAGGAGCTCCGTTTCCTTTCATCAACACGTCCTGACTTCTGAAATCATAGATAACAGGTAATCCGGTTTCCAGTTTTATAGCCTTACCATCACCGATCTGTAAGGTGAATTTTCTCTTGGGCTGATGAAAAACTGTATGGCCGTGAGAGGCAATCAGGTCGATATTTTCAAGTCGATGTTGATGAATAAACTTTTTAACCTGTTGTCCAAGATAAAAACCATACTCTGAATGCAGTTCCAATAAATCTTCAGAAGAAAGATGAATAGAGTTTCTGAGTTGAGCTTCCCAATCCTTGGAATAGGAGAGTGTCTCGGCTTTCAGGATTTGAAAGGTCCATGTATCCTGCTTTTCAAATTCAGCAAGACAGATATCCAAACCATCCAGACTTGTCCCGGACATCAATCCAATAGCCAGCGCTTTCATTATTTTTTGGATTTATTTTTTATTTTCAGAAATTCTTTTGGAACTGAAATCTCCGGAATTATTATAGAATGTGTATTCGGAAAAGTCGTCCTTGGCGGTCATTCCGTTGGCACCTACCAGTGTAGAACCGTCTTCCATCGTAACATATACGGTATCTTTGGTATAGATTCTGTTTTTTCGTTGATCCCAATAAATACTCTGCATGGCAAATCTCTGTCCTTCATTGGTTTTTATTCTTACATCACCTTTGGCTTCGTAGAATTTTTTATATTCAAAAATACGGGCGTATTTAGCGGTAATTCTTCCCGGAACTTTAGGTTTCTTTTTATCAAAAAACTCAATGTCAATTCCTTTTCTGGCTACCACATAAGGACTGTCGATCAGCTCGTATTTTTCAATGATGGGTGCTTTGGCTTTTAAAGTAATAAAGCCGGAATCACGCTGTATAATATTAGCGTTGTTGATGATCTGTGAAGGGAAGTTTTTGCTTTGGCTACCGTTTCTTTTGGTAAGATCTTCTTCACAGGATGTCAATATAAAAAATATAGCACAACTAAAAAGGCATGCTATATTTTTATATGATATTTTTTTTGAAAAGTTCATTTTAGTTATAAAGAGTCTTTCTGAACCACTTATCAGCAAAATTAAAGCCGATTCTCAGGTTGACGAAATTCTGATTGATAAGGTTGTTTTGAAGAGTTCCTCTCTTACCAACTTCTAACCCGATTTCAAGACCACTCATTCTGGTGATACTACTGTTTTTGAAAGGAAGCATAACTCCGGCAGAAATACCGAATTTGTTAATACTGTTCCCTTCCAGGTTTAGATTCCCTCTTTCATAGAACGCTCCATATCTATAGATTACCCTTGAGAAGTAGTTTCTGAAGTTGTTATAGTTGGGAAGGTACCATCCCCCTGCAGAAATCCTGTAGGTATCCTGGTAACTAAAATCTTTGCCAAAATAAGAGATATCTTCTCCTTTTTTATAGTCTACCTGCCCTGATACAAACCAATGGTTTTCACTTCCATATCCAACCCCTAGTGAAGCCTGTAATGGAAGAAGGTTTTTAGATTTTGTTTCTTTTTGTTCGATGATTGTTTCTGAACCAGAAAGTTTAGTGGTTTCCTGAGCATCAGAATATCTGTACGTACTGTTGGTATACTGAGTAGTCATATTACTTGTATTACCAAAAGTAGCAGTAGCTCCTACTGTGAACTTCTTATCAGTACGCGTGTTTAAAGTCTGATAACTTGTCCCCAACGTAAAATTAAAGTTTCTGACCCTGTTTTTAGTTTCATAACCATTAACATATTCACCTGCGTAAGTCCCAAGATTGCTGTTGTAAGCACGGAATTCATTCAGGTCATTCAGGTCCCCAAAATAAAGGTTAGCTTTTGCCCCCACAGATAGTTCCTGATTGATCTTATAAGAAACAGCAACCTGTGCGGTGTTCAGTGTTCCGCTTCCTTTGAAATTATTTCTGTAAAGAGGAGTTGTGTTATCACTGGCAAGCTGTTCTGTTACGATGTCGTAGCTTTTAGAACTGTATGGCTGATAAGAGATCCCCATTTTCACTTTTGAAGATAATGGAAATGCAATCGAAATATTGGAAAGATACGTAGAATGCTTTGTAGATTTCATATCGTTATAATTCGATTTGAAATAATTGTTTTCGTTGGTAGCTTCCAGTCTTATACTCGTAAGTTCAAAATTGGCGTTGTTTGCCGGGTTGGCAAAATTGAAACTACTGGTAAAATCACTAATAAAAGCAGTGGATATACCTCCCATAGAAGCAGTTTCGATCGTATTATCATATTTCACATCTCCAATTCCATAAGTTGCATAAGGAGAGTTGCTTAGACTCTGTGCATTCAGAAAATATCCAACTGATATGAATGATACTACAAAGATTTTTTTCATTCTTTATTTTTAAAACAATGCGCAAATATCTTAAATATTAATGAATTGTAAAAATTATATGTGGTTAAAGTTTGTTAAGGGCTTTTCTTTAAAAGAAAAATGCAAATTTTCTCCAAGAAAAATATCAATTCTGTTTTGCAAAAAGACTGTTCTATGATGAACAGTCCCGGTTTATATGAATAAGCATTTATACTATTATTTTATCTGGAGAACAGAACGGCTGTGACTAAAACACTCAAAACTGAATTTTCCGTGATATTTTCCCATTCCAGAAGTTCCCACACCTCCAAAAGGTAAATAGTGTGAACCAACGTGGATAATAGCACTATTGATTTCCGCATCTCCACTTGTGGTATGGTTTAAAACATATTCTGCAAATTCCTGATCTTCCGTGAAAACATATAATGCCAATGGCTTGGGACGGCTATTGATTTCCTCCAATGCTTCCTCAATATGATTATAGGTCATAACAGGAAGAATAGGACCGAAAATCTCCTGCTGCATCACCTGATCATCCCAGGTGATATTATCCATTAAAGTAGCTTCAAAGTGACGGGTCTCAAGATTGTAACTTCCTCCATAGACTACCTTTTCCGGAGCTGCTTCAAGGTAACCTGCCAGATGTTTAATTTGGTTCTGGCTTACAATCTTCCCGATTTTTCCCAAAGAATTACTTTCATAAGCAGTATTTAAATGAGCTTTGAATTTTTCTATAAAAGCATCTTTTACAGATTCATGGATATAAATATAGTCAGGAGCAACGCAGGTTTGTCCGCAATTAATCCATTTTCCGTAAGATATTCTGGCTACCGCTTTATCAAGATCTGCATCCTTATGAACAATTGTAGGAGATTTTCCCCCAAGTTCCAGAGTAACCGGAATTAATTGTTCAGCAGCAGCTTTCATGACAATTTTTCCAACATTCGGACTTCCTGTAAAGAAAATATAATCAAAAGGAAGACTTAACAATAAGGTGTTTTCTTCAATAGCACCCTGAATAACCGCCACATAAGACTCATCAAATGATTCTTTGACAATATCTTCAAGAACCTGAGCAACATGTGGTGTATTCTCAGAAGGTTTTATGATTGCTGTATTTCCGGAGATCAAAGCTCCGATAAGCGGACTGAATGTCAATTGAACAGGATAGTTGAAAGGTCCGATAATATAAGTAACTCCATAAGGCTGATAGGTTATTTTGCTCTCAACTTCAGCGCCTGAAGGATGTGGTTTTGAAGGTACAGAAGTAGGCTTTGCCCATTCATCAATGTTTTCCAGCAAATAATCAAGCTCGCTGATCACTATTTGAATCTCCACATATTCCGCTTCTTTTCTGCTTTTCCCCAAATCTGTATCCAAAGCTTCACAAAGTGCATCAGTATGCTGAAGAAAAACTTCACGGAATTTTCTTAATTGTGCTTTTCTGAATTCAATATCTTTAGTCTGATTGGTTTTGAAAAAGGCTTTCTGATGGTGAAATATGCCTCTGATTTTTTGTTCTAGGTTGGTATCCATTGGTTTACAATTTTAATATTTGAAATTGGTGTGAAATGGTAATAAATTTACGAATAATTTCACTTGACAAATGTATTGCTTAAAATTAAATTGTGTAAAATTTAATTTTAAGTTTTATTCTAATCCTATTATTGATATTTCCTATAATATCATATGACGCATTTCTTTTTAAACTTTTATTTTGAACGGTTAAGATTCTATGAAGGTGTTAAGAGTATTAAGATAAGCTTCGCTTTAAGTTTAAAATCAGAATGATTCATCTTAACTATACTTTATTTCTTCAATCTTTCTTAATGGTTTTATTACATCCTACATTTTTATAGATTTAAGAAACTCAAAATGGATGATCTATATTTTTATCCATTTTAAGGAGACTTAATTTTATGAAATGAAATAAGATTTTTTATCTTTGAAACATGAATTGGGAGAACATCGCCGGACAGACGAATCTGAAAAAACTTCTTAGAGAAAGCATTGCTGAAAACAGAGTGAGCCATGCCCAGCTTTTTGTAGGAAAAGAGGGATACGGAACACTACCTATGGTTTTGGCTTATGCACGGGAAATTTTCAGTCAGGAAAATGAGCATGCTGCTGCGAAGGTAGAGCATCTCAATCATCTGGATCTGCATTTCAGTTTTCCGGTTTTTACGGATAATAAAAACTCATTAAGCAAGAATAAATTTGATGAGTTCAGAGAAATGATCCTGGCTTCCCCTTATGCAAGCTATGACGACTGGACAGCTTTTTTAGAATCAGAGAATAAGCAGTTATTTATTTCTGCGGATGAAGTGGATGACCAGAATCAGAAGTTTTCTTTAAAAAGTTATGAAGGAGGAACCAAAATTCTTATCGTCTGGAGAGCAGATAAAATGAATATTGCCGCTTCCAATAAGTTTTTGAAATTCTTGGAGGAACCACCGGCAAAAACTGTCATTCTTCTCACAGCTGAAAGTACAAACGACATTCTTCCAACTATTCTTTCCAGAACACAGATTGTAGAAATTCCGAGAATTAATGATGAGGATATTGAAAATCATCTTAAAAAGAATTTCTCTGTTTCAGAAGAAAAAGTGAGAGAGATTGTTCATGAAGCTCAGGGAGATCTTAACGATGCGATCAAACTTTTGAATTCAGGAGATAAGAGCAATGAATTTGAAAAGCTTTTTGTACAATGGGTGAGAGATGCATTTATGGTAAAAAAGAAACCGGAATATCTTAGAAGCATTATTGTCTGGGCAAGAGAAATTGCAGGATGGAACAGGGAGAAACAGAAGAACTTCCTGAACTATTGCTCTGAGATTTTCAGACTGGCATTGCTTCAGAACTATCAGTCTGAGAATCTGGTATATAAAAAGATCAATGCGAATGGCTTCAATTGGGCCGGTTTTTCAAAATTCATCAGTGGAGCTAATATTGAGAGTATTTTGGAAGAAATTAATACAGCCGATCTTCACCTGACCCGAAACGGAAACCCTAAAATTGTCTGGACGGATCTGGGAATAAAATTATCAAGATATATTCACAAAAGCACATAAATAAAACTCCGGTTCATTCCGGAGTTTCTATTTTATCACAAATAGATTGTCATTTCGTTTTTTCTTTCCCTCTTTTATTATACATACCTCAATGTAAAATGGCCTGAAAACGAAAAGTTTTGTATTATTTTTTTTCTCAATTATTAAATGAATATGAACTTTTCCTGAGTTATATTTCATAAAAAACTGCCTTTCCTTCGGTTTTAGCATCTATTATAGAAACTGTCTTTTCATTGCAATAAATTAAATCTATATTAAAAAATCAATCAATCGTTTGATTTGAATGAAAACTTGTGTAAATTTGCGCCCTGAAAAATGAACACTAACATGATTTCAAAAGAAGAAAATATATTATTCGCTGCCGAGAAGCTCTTTGCAGAAAAGGGATTCGAAGGAACTTCCACCCGGGAAATTGCAAAGGCGGCTAATGTAAACATCTCTATGATCTCATATTATTTTGGCTCTAAGGAAAAACTTTATGAGAAATTAGTGGAATACAGAATGAATGAAGGTCAGTTTTTTTCAAAAGATCTTTTGGGAAAGACAGACATCAACGAGTGGCAGAAGATTGAAAGAGTAATCGATCAGTTTTCTTACAAGATCCGGACTCAAAAATGCTTTTACAGGATCATGCAGAGAGAGCAGCTGCATACTAAAAATCCTCAGATTGTAGAATTTTTGAAGCAAACCAAAATGGGATTCCTTTCCATGTATTCACAAATATTGGAAAGTGGTCTTAAAAATGGAATTTTCACCAAAAATCCACCTATTTATCTCCTTCATTCCACCGTAAGCGGAACCTTGTTTTATGCATTCAATGCGAAAGAAATGTATAAAGAGTTCCTGAATGAAACAGAAGATGAAGAAACTTTTGATGAAAAATACTACACAGAACTTAATAAACATATTAAATATTTACTAAAAGACCTTTTAGGTTATGAAGAGAATAAATAACTCAGTGATTGCATTATCACTATTCGTAGGAATAGCAAATGTAAATGCTCAGGAGAAAAAAACACTTTCTCTTGACGAGGCCGTGCAGCTGGGAATCCAGAACAGCAAGAATCTCAAGATCGATGCAGCCAAGATCGAAGAGGCTACAGCTGACCTTTTGGAGGCTAAAAACAGACAACTACCGGAATTAAAAGTGTCAGGTAGCTATATGTACCTTCCGATAAAACCGAATGTTGATATCAAACTTCCTGGTCTTGCCGGTGGAGCTGGCGGTCCTGAAGTACATCAGGTACTTTACGGTTCAGCTAATCTTAGCGTTCCGATTTACAGCGGCGGAAGAATCAAATATGGGATTCAATCCGCTAAATATCTGGTAGAAGCTTCTAAACTAAGCACTGAGAATGATAAAATTGCCATTGCTTATAACGTTGCCCAGGCTTATAACAATCTGTTTAAGGCTAACCAGTCCATCAAAGTTTTTGAAGAAAATCTTGCTGCATCTCAAAAAAGAGATGAAACCTTCCTTAAAATGGAAAACAATGGTTTGATCGCGAGAAACGACAGGTTAAAGGCGAACCTTCAGACTTCAAATATCGAACTTCAATTATTGGAAGCTAAGAATAACTACAATATTGCCAACATCAATATGGATCTTTTATTAGGTCTTCCTGAAACTACAGAACTTACAGTAGATGAAAATTATATTGAAGAAGGATCAGATGTAAAACCTGTTGATTTTTATGTTACTGAAGCCAGAGAAAACCGTAAAGATTTACAGGCTTTGGCGCAGCAGAGAAAAGCAGCAGAGTTAGGTTCAAAAGCAGCAAAAGCAGAAAATCTTCCTTCCATCGCTTTTACAGGAGGTTATGTAGCGGCAGATATTCCTAAGTTTCTTACCGTATATAATGCTGTGAATGTAGGAATTGGGGTTTCTTATAACTTATCCAACCTATGGAAAGAAAATTCTTCATTGAGACAGTCGCAGGCGAGAGAAAAACAGCTGGCTGCTACCGATGAATTACTGAATGATAACATTAAGCTTGATGTCAACAGAGAATACCAAAACACAGATTATTCAAAAAAGAGAATTGCTGTTTTCGAAAAATCTGCTGAGCAGGCGAATGAAAATTACAGAATAACAAAAAATAAATACGACAACGGTCTTGCAACCATGACTGAATTACTGGATGCAGATGCGGCACAGATTGCTGCCAACGTTGGAGTGATCAATGCTAAGGCAGATGCTGCACTAGCATACAGAAAACTATTACAGACAACAGGAACTTTAACAATTAAATAATCAGATCGAAACCAAAATGGAAAATAATAATACACAGGCAGCTGAACCTAAAAAGAAAAAAAGTTTAGTTTTTCCTATCATTTTAGCCGCTGTAGTAATCGGAGGAGGAATCTACGGTTACAGAGCCTTTACTTATGGACAGTATCATGAAGAGACAGACGATGCTCAGATTGCTTCCAATATGGCACCGGTAATTTCTAAAATCTCAGGGTATGTAGCTCAGGTAAAAGTAAAAGACAACCAGTTTGTAAAGAAAGGAGATACGTTGGTGATTTTGGATAACAGAGATCAGAAAATGGCTCTTGATCAGGCTCAGGCAGCATTATCTACCGCTAAAAGTAACATCTCCAATGCAGAAGCTACTACCACAGCTACTTCAAAAAATATAGGTTCTTCAGAAGCAGCGGTAGTAACTGCCAATGCTCAGATAGAAGCAGCAAAAGTAAACGTTTGGAAGACTTCTCAGGATTTGAAGAGATATGCTAATCTTGTAAAAGATCATTCTATTACAGAACAACAATATGAGCAGGCTTTAGCAGCAAAACAATCTGCAGACAGACAGTTACAGGTTTTAGTGGATCAAAGAAACCAAATTGCTCAGCAAACTCACATTGCTTCTTCTCAGACAGCAGCAAGTTCACAACAAATCAGTGTGGCAGGATCTGTGGCTAAGCAAAGAGAGGTAGATGTGGAAAATGCAAAACTGAACTTATCATACACCGTAATACTTGCTCCTGAAGATGGATACGTAGGAAAAGTACCTACACAGGCAGGTCAGTATCTGCAAGCTGGAGCACAGTTGTTTGCTTTGGTTAAAAATGACCAGAAATGGGTGGTTGCCAACTTTAAGGAAACGCAGGTAGATAAAATGGTAGAAGGCCAGAAAGTGAAAATCGAGATTGATGCTTTTCCTGATCAGGAATTTGAAGGAGTAGTAAGCTCTTTCTCTCCGGCTACAGGAGCTACTTTCTCTATTCTTCCTCCGGATAATGCGAGTGGTAACTTCGTAAAAGTAGTTCAGAGACTTCCTGTAAAAATCGATTTTGTAAATCTTGACAAAAATATTGCAAAGAGATTGAGAACAGGAATGAACGTAAAAGCAGAAGTTGCTTTGAAATAACATTTAAAATTGTTAAAAGTCAATGAACTTCGTTGTCAAGAGTGAATCAGTTTTGTTACCTATTTAAAATAGACTGCTTTACAATTCACCATTCACTTGCGAAGCAAAATTCACCATTGATTTTTTACATCGAAAAAAACTTATGCAAGATTCATTAGTAGAATATGGAGCGCGTAGAGTGATCATTACGATTACGGCTATCCTTTGTGCCCTTCTTGAAATTGTAGACTCCACGATTGTCAATGTTGCCTTGAATGAAATGAAGGGGAATCTTGGATCTACACTTTCAGAAGTAGGTTGGGTAATTACGGCTTATGCCATTGGTAACGTGATTATAGTGCCAATGACGAGTTGGCTTTCCCAGCAGTTTGGGCGTAGAAATTACTTTGCGGCATCCATCATTATATTTACCATATTTTCATTTTTATGTGGAAATGCGACCAATATCTGGGAACTCGTGTTTTTCAGATTGATGCAGGGACTTGGTGGGGGAGCCTTATTGGTAACTTCACAAACGATCATTACGGAATCTTATCCGATTGAAAAAAGAAGTATGGCTCAGGCTATTTATGGTCTGGGAGTAATTATCGGTCCTACATTGGGTCCGCCACTTGGAGGATATATCGTTGATAATTTCAGCTGGCCATATATTTTCTATATTAATATTCCGATTGGGATTGCAGCAACCTTGATGACGCTGCAGTTTGTAAGAAGTCCGAAATATGCAGAAAAACGTAAAGTCTCGGATGTTGACTGGATTGGGATTGGATTACTGGCAGTAACAGTAGGTTCATTACAATTTATTCTTGAGAGAGGTCATGAAGAAGACTGGTTTGCCAGCGGAATGATTGTAGCGTTTACAGCAGCTGCTATTTTAGGATTTATTTTATTCCTGTGGAGGGAACTTACCTTTAAATATCCAATCGTTGAGCTCAGGGTGCTTAAAAATAGTAACCTAAGAATCGGAACTATGATGTCATTCGTCCTTGGATTCGGATTGTATGGTTCTACATTCATCGTTCCATTATATACTCAGAGTATTTTGGGATGGACAGCACTTCAGTCAGGAGCTTTGATGATTCCGGCGGCATTAACGACGGCTTTCATGATGCCTATCATTGGTAGATTATTGGCAAAAGGAGCAAAACAACAGATACTGGTTTCCTTAGGACTCTTTATCTTCTTTGTTTACAGCTTCTGGGGGTACAAAATTCTGACACCGGATACCAGTAAAGAAGCCTTCTTCTGGATGTTGATCGTGAGAGGGGCAGGTTTAGGATTGTTATTTATTCCAATCACCTCTTTGTCATTAAGTACATTGAAAGGGCAGGAGATTGGTCAGGGAGCGGCTTTTACAGGGATGATGAGACAGCTGGGAGGATCTTTTGGGATTGCAGCTATCACAACCTTTATTGCCAATGCAGGCCAGAAATACAGGAATAACTTAATTTCCCATCTGGACGAAAACAGTTTTGAAGTACAGCAAAGACTCGCCGCTCTTAAAGCTAGTTTTGTAGCAAAAGGAATGACACCTGATGCTGCAATGAATGCCGCTTATAAAATGCTCGACTTATCTGTAACGAAACAGGCAACTGTATTATCTTATATGGATGTATTTCTTTACCTGGGGATCGTATTCCTGATATGTATTCCGTTTATCTTACTTGTAAAAGAAAGAAAGAGCAAAGAAAAAATAGATTTGAGTGAAGCTATGCACTAAATTTAAAATAAAAAAAACCTTCGATAATTTCGAAGGTTTTTTTATTGTTTCTGCTGTAAAATGATAAGAGACAATAACTTTCAGTTTTTATTTTGTTAAATAAAAAATAATATCACTTATTGGAGAGTTTATTTATTTTTTCTAGCTTTACAGTGCCAAATGAAAAAAATATGAATAAATTCCCTTGCTTCTCAACAATCTTTTCAAAAAGGATTTACCGGAATACTCTATCGGATTTTTATCTGAATCCCGGTTATTACAATTAACTGATCGGCTGCCTTTTACTTTGCTTTATAATTCATAAAGACAATTTTTCAACATCCGAAAAAGGTATGAAGTACTCTATTTCATTAGTAAACTAAACCATGATTTCAAAACACTCATAACTTATTATATATGAATCAAATTCAACTGCCGGAAACTTATGTGGCATTATCAGATTTCAGAAAAAACGATATCTATCTCCCTGAAATGAATCAGGCTCAGCTTATTACAGATTTCTTTCCCGGAACTTTTACAGAACTTACCCAGCGTCTGTCTGATATTACAGGAGCTTTTTACGGAGGTATGCTCAAACAGATCGGAAAACTTTACGGACCTGAAGCTATAGAAGAACTTTCCAGTACTTTTATGTACGATCTCGGATCAAGAATGACTCTGAGAAATCTTGAAACAAAACCTAACCTGCAGCCAGGAATTCCAGCGGTTGGAAAAATATTTATAGGAGCAGTTTTTACATCCAGTCCCGAATATAACTTTGACTTTAAAGAATTAAATGACTATAAATGCGAATTGCTTATTAAAGGAGTAGACCGTTACCACAAAATCACCAATAGCCTGCAAATTGCAGGTCTGCTGAAATGGCCGGTCATCAAACCTTTTATACAGGGCATTTGCGACACTATGGGGCTGGATGTTTTACTTGAAATAAAAGTACTTAAGCTTGATCCGGACAGCAGATGCAGTTATCATGTTATTGTCTCAGAGAAATAGTATCAAATATCAATAGAAGCGGACTAAAGTCCGCTTTTTTGTGTAAATGAATACCTATAGGTTTGACTGGTACGTATAAAGTAGCTCGCAGATTTTGCTGATTCTGCAGATTTTAATTGTAACAGAATCATAATCATAGAGAAAATTCAATAGGAAGGAATGGGCTATAATCCAGAGCATAACCAGAAAGGTTACGAACGTTAGTTCAAGAAGGAAGCCCATTTACAAAAGAAACACATCTTCCAAAGGCTTTAGACCAAACATCAAACGTTTAAATAATAAACTCCAATCCCCGAATCCCGAACCCCGTATCTAAAATCGCGTATCCCAAACCTTATTCCATCTTCTCTATCCATTCAATACCACTTACATCAATCAGTTTCAGTGTATGAATTTCATTTTTTTGAAGAATATCATCAATATTCAGGGCCACATCAGCTTTTGCTCCCAATGGAATTACCAGACTGTGCTTTCCCGGTTTCACTTTGGCAACATAATGATTTTGAATATTCTCTTTAGGAATTCCGGCGAGTTCTTTATGATCGATTTCCTTTAAAATCTTTCCGTTTTTGTCGAGAATATGAACACCTATCAGAAAAGAACCGTATACATCAGCACCTTCTGTTCTGTAGACTTCAAATCTTAATTTTGAATGATTATGAGAAATGTTTGAAATTTCCAGCTTAGGATTTACTGATTTATTATGCAGCGTTCCCCACACACCTCCATGAAAATATTGATTGGTAAAAAGGGTCAATCCGAATATAATCACTGAGCCTGCTAATACAAAAACTTTTGGGTTTGAAATGGGAAAACTCCCTGATCCCAGCCATTGAAACCATCTTTTCTGGGTAAATTTTTTGTGATTCTTGATGAAATAATAGTCCAGAGAATAAGATCCACTTCCTGTCAGAAACAAGACAAATCCGCCTGCAACACCTAAAACACCTATTTGCCATTCATCAAGGCAGGTTGTTCCCAGCCATCCGGAACCTAGTAAAATTCCGAGAGCAAGGCTGAAGATACCAATACTCATTAAGCGGGTAAATAACCCCAGGATAATAAATAACCCCACAACAGCTTCGATAATGGTAAAAATCATCATGGAACGTTGCAAAGCATCTGGATGAGTCACCAGATATTCAATAACTGGTTTTATTCCCAGGGCATTGGGTAAGAAATGATTGAATTTTTCCCCGATGTATCCCTTTTCATCAGGAATAAGCTTGTTTTCGAGGATCAATCTGCGCCAGAACGCTGAAAAATAAGTCCATCCGATAACCATTCGGAGGGATAAAGTATATAATCCGGCCAGGTCCGAAGACTGGCTGTTTACGGTATGTTTCATTGAAATTTATATTGTATTGTAAAAAACTGATTTTTGATTGGGTTAAAATTTTTAAACCAGATTAAGCTTCAGTCTTTTAAATAGAATATACTTCGGAGGGCTGTTTCCTGTAGAATGCCCTGAGTAGTTATTGAAAAAAATCCTTTTTTCAACAGAGTTTCCGATAGCTGAATAAAAATCGGAAAAAGAATCTTTGTGTTGGCTCTGAGTTTTGTTTTTTAAAACTGAAATTCCGGAAGAAGCAGATGCTGCATCACAGCTGAAAGATATTGATGAGGTTGTTTTTACCTTATTCAGTCCGCTGATGAACTGAATGTCAAAAATATCAAGAACATTTCTTTTTACAGAACACGGAGATAATGAAAATACCAAAATAAGCACCGTTATGATTGCTTTATAGTTTTTCATATGGACTCCTGAATTGGGCATGATTACAAAACTACACTTTATTTCAATGTCAGCTTAATAAATTCTAAAAAATCGTCCTGCTGATCAACAAATAAGTAATGAGAACAGTTATCAATAAGTCTGAAATTTTTCTTTCCGACCCTATTTTTAAGATTATTCAGCTGTTTCTCAGAAAATATGCCGTCATTCTTACCATACACTGCAAAAACGGGAATTCCTTTTTTCCGGATATCTTTCAAAACCGAGGTATTATCCAGGTTATTCTGAGACTCATTTTGATAGAATTTAAGAGGAGAATCAGTATTTCTTATATTGTTTTTGTAAAATTCGCCTGTTTTGTATTCCGTTCTCAGCATTTCACTTTCAGGAGTAGGATGTGGCATATCAAAGAAGCCAAGTTTCCCGGCCATATCATAGCATCTTTTTCTGTAGGCTGCAGAATTCTTGTCCAGACCTTCTATTTCTGAAATCTCCTGGAGCTGAGCAGAATCATTTTTAAAATGTTCTTTAGCCTGTTTTAAAATATGATCATAGGTTTCCTGTTGGGTAAATAAAGCTCCTGCCAATGTAAGCGTTTTTACTTTTTCAGGAAATTGAGCTGTAAATAAAGTCCCGATAATTCCACCAAAACTATGGGCAAGTATATTGGCTTTTTGGAGGTGATAAGTTCTGTAAATATCTTTTAAATCCTCAAAACTTTCTTTGAATGTCATCGTTGCATTTTCATCTTTTGAGCGCCCTTCACCGCGTCTGTCGTAAACGATGACATAAAATCCTTTATCGGCGAGTTTTTGAGCGGTAGTTCCTTCAAACAAAGTGGCATTTCCGCTCGGTCCGCCATGAATAAAAATAAGAGGAGCATTTTTT
>CBFQYI010000025.1:0-19801 GCA_965720825.1 uncultured Chryseobacterium sp.
GGTAACGATCGTCGTAAAAGCTATAATTACCTTGACAAAAAATAACGAAGACGAGCAAAGGCTTTTTTCACTGGCATTTGCAGGAATTGAAGGAAAAAAAATAAAAAATCAGGAGATAAAACTAATATTACAATTCTTTGACATGAAATTTTCGCTTTACTCATCCCAAAAATTTGATGAAGGGCAAATTAATAAATGGAAAGATAAAGTCATGGACTCAAAATATATCTCTATCCTTAAGCCCCTTTTCTCAAGTTTATTCCTATCCATGGAAACCAACTCCAGGGGGATTATTAAAAGATATCTCTTTAGTTTTTAACTAAAAGATCACCCATCGTATAAGTCATAATTGTTGTCTGGAAGGCGCTTAGAAAAGCCTTCTCTGGAGCAGTGTGCACCTGAAATAAAGAATAAGAATAAAAAATAAAATAAACATTAAAACTTAAAAATTTAGAAATTATGAGTTATCAAGCCATCTCGGAAGAGAAAAAAGAACTAGTTAGAGACGTTATGTTCAAAGCTTTAAATGATGCAGCTTATAAAGCAAGATTAGTAAGTAACCCTATTGAGGCAATCAAAGAATTGCACCCGGATTTTACTCTTGGAGGAAACAAAAAAATCGCTGTTGTAGATCAAGTAGATAATGATACATACTACATCAACCTATCATATCTTTCATTTGCTTTATTTGGAGGTGATATTGAAGAGATTGAATTATCAGAAGAAGAATTAGGAATGGTTGCAGGAGGTAAAACAGTTCCAATTGGAAGCTGCCAGTTCTTAAGCTGCTTTGGAGGTAGTATCACAGAACCATCTGCAGAAATAGTATAAATCCAGATACAATAAATAAAAAACAAAAAAAATTAATATTAACATTTAAAAATTCAAAAATTATGAGTTATCAAGCAATCTCAGAAGAGAAAAAAGAACTAGTTAGAGAAGTAATGTTTAAAGCTTTAAACGATGCAGATTACAAAGCAAGATTAGTAAACAACCCTGTAGAGGCAATTAAAGAGCTTCATTCAGATTTTACTCTTGGAGGAAACAAAAAAATCGTAGTTGTAGATCAAGTAGATAACGATACATACTACATCAACTTATCATATCTTTCATATGCTCTATTCGGAGGTGATATTGAAGAATTTGAATTATCAGAAGAAGAATTAGGAATGGTTGCCGGTGGTAAAACAGTTCCAATTGGAAGCTGCCAGTTCTTAAGCTGCTTTGGAAACGGTTTGACTGAAGATACTGCTACTACTGCAGGATAGTATTATTCATAAAAACTGAATACATAAATAAAAAGAGAATGCACATTCTCTTTTTATTTATTTTAAATCATACCTTCCTGCTTAAACGATTGATTGTTAATTAAATATATTGGATGTCGGGTCTGGATCAAAATGGCAAAACATTTTGTCAGAGATAATAATCTTGAATCCATTTCTGGAAAAGAAAAGTCTTTAAGAACGTTATAAATAGTAAAAAACTAATAGAAAATGACTAATTCCACTTTAAAAGAACCAACCTTTGTAGAAGAAAGAATGACTTCTTATCTATGCTCTATTTATGAGAGAAATATCACAAGGATGCTGCCTGAATTTATTAGAAATAACAATGAATTAACTTTTGAAGATTTCTTTGAATATTTAATAAAAGATAACTGGCAAAACATTCGTCATCAATTTCCTGTTTTAGATGAGTATTTACCTCTGCAGAAAAATAAAATTCACAATCAATACACCAAGATCATCGAATCATATAAAACTTGTTCTGCAGAACTATTTGACAATAGGTTAATTGAAAATGAATCTATTGCAGTTCAGGATATTAAAATAGGAGAAGGTGATTTTCATAATGGTTTTTCAACCTCTATGGTTTTTTTAGAAAACGGAAATAAACTGGTTTTCAAGCCTACCAATGCATCAATTTCTCATTCTCTTTTTCAATTCCTAGACTGGATTAATGATCATATATCTCTGGGGGATTACAAATATCAAATACTCAATAAAAAAGATTATCATTGGCAGGAATTTGTACTGGGAAAACCATGCAATTCAGAAAATGAAATAGAGAGTTATTACGAAAGAGCGGGATACTTATTATGCATTCTTTATCTTTTAAATTCTACTGATTTTCATGCTGAAAACCTTATTGCCAATGGCGATACACCTGTAGTGATTGATCATGAAACTTCGATACAGCCACAGATTTCAGAACATCTGAGAGATAATTTCAAATCGTTTGATACTCTTAATTTAGAAAATATAGATAAGCAGGATACTGTAATTAATTGTGCACTTTTGCCTTTTGGGAATGATGCGAAATTTATTCCGGCAGGGATGTGTGGTTTGGGATATTCAAAAAACACGCATGCCTTTGTGACCAAAAAAGAAGGAGTCAATAAGTTTACTAAAGACTGGAAAATGGAATACAAATCAGTCAAAGTAGATTATATTCAAAATAATATTCCCACATTTAACGGTAAGAATGTTTTCGTGGATGAATATTCCGATCAATTTATATCAGGCTTTGAAAAATGTTATAACCTGTTTCTAAGTGAAAAAGAATTTTTACTATCTGATAATTCACCCATTCGAAAATTTAATAACCTTCCTATAAGGTATATATGGCGTTCGACCAATGTATATGGTAAAATTTTAAATGTCATGAATTTACCTAACAATCAAAAGGACAGGAAAAAATACACACAAAGAATTGAAGATTATCTTTCTATTGCTTTTAAAGATATTCCCGAAGACTCTGATTTACGTTTTATTCTGCAGCATGAAATCGCTCAAATGCTAAGAGGAGATATTCCTTATTTTGAGGTGAATACATCATCCAGAGATTTACACACCGAATTTGGGGTCGTAAAAGATTTTTTTGAGCTTAGTGCGGTAGAAAACATCGAAAGAAAATTAAATAAGCTTTCTCAAGAGGATTTAGAGTTCCAGAAGAAAGTAATATTTGAACAGCTTAGGTAGATATTTATAGTTTAAAATCATTTAAAGTTATGAAAATAAGAAAAATCATATTATTAATCATAGTATTGGGTTGGTTTAATCTATCTGGACAAAAATCTAAAGTTTTGAACTTAGGTGTTTTCCATATGGGAAATACTACTGATGCCAACAAGGTAAAATACGACTCAGACAAGAGTAATGTTGAGATTGATGCTATAATTAATATGCTGGCAGATTTTAAACCGACAATGATTTGTGTAGAAATCATTCCCAATAATAATGAAGAACTTAATAAAGATTATTCTAACTTCTTACATGACGGAAAATATAAGACTAAATATAAGGGAGAAGTTGAAGCATTAGCCTATAAAGTCGCCAAAATTTCAGGGGTAAAAAATATCTATGGAATTGATGATAAAGAAACAGCAATGTACAACTATAATATTGCAGATGAGTTGAAAAATCCGGTAGATAGTTTGACTTCAAAGAATTATAAACTTAACCTTTTTAAAAAATTTGCTAAAGTAGAGAGCTTATCAACGTTAGAAAAATTAATTTTCTTTAATTCAAAAGAGACTTTAGAAGGTTTGATTAACATTAATGCGGATATTTTAACGTATAGCAGTACTAAAGGAAATTTTGAAGGAGCAGATGAAGCGAGTAAATTTTATAAAAGGAATTTAAGAATATTTTCAAACTTAAACCAACTTCCTGTTACAAAAGATGATCGGGTTCTGATAATTATGGGAGCTACTCATACAGCATTTCTCAATGAGTTCCTGAAAAGAAGCCCTAAATATGAACTTGTAGATGTTTCACAATATTTGAAAAATAAATAGATCTTTATTAGAATATTTCCGTTTCAACAGAAGATAATTTTGTTCTGTTAATAGCGAAAGCACTTCTGCCCACAGTTTTTTTTGAAACCATGGAGTATTCATTTTAGATAAGAAGGTTTGTTAACTGCTGAAGAACTTTTCACCAGGACTATTCTTACCCTAAATCAGCTTATTGTTTGTAGCATAAGCAATAGCCTCTGTAATGCTGCTTACCTCTAGTCTTTCAAATAATTTTCTTCGATGGAACTTTACGGTATCCGGAGAAATAAATATCGCTTTTGCGATATCATTGATCGTGAACCCTCTTGCACAAAGCTGTAAAATTTCAAGTTCTCGTTTGGATAAAACTGCTTTTTTTTCCGCTTCCCATATATCCTGGTCCAATCTGTAATGATAGACTTTATTTTCTCCATTCTGATATATTTTAATATTCCCGGAGTCCCTCTCTGAAGAAATAGAAATAAGACATACTGCTTTCCATATTTTTCCGTCTTTATTAAGAAATAAAGGCGTTAATTTTTGATTAACTAATATCTTTTTATTCTCCTTGTTTATAATGTGAAAATCATAAGAAATAGTGTAATCCAGCCTTTTTTCAAGAGGAATCTTATCATAAAAATCAAATCCTACAGAATTGATCTTTAACAGGAGTTCCAGGTCCTTTTGAGGAACATATTTAAAGTAAAAAGCATATCCCATCTCCAATACTTGCTCAGGAGTATTACCACAAAGAAAAAGTGGGTTGTCTGAAACATATTCAAACCCCTGCTTCATATAATCAATTACATAAATGCTAGTGTATGTGGCTCTTGCAAAGGCCTTAATCGATTCCAGATAACTGAATTGTTGTTCCTTCTCCTCTTCTGTTACGCTGCTTATTGTATTTCTATGATTAAAGAAAGAATCTTTTTCATCCATGTTTATTTTGTCAGTTTTATACAAAAATAATATAAAATGAACATAATAAATGATATTGTGGTGTAAATTTTTTCTTTTTCACATTAAATCATGGTTATTTATTTAAATCCCTAAATGGGGATTAAGTTTTTGTGAAAAAAAATCAAATCACTACACCAAAGTGTAGTTGTTTGGCTTTCAGTTGAATACTACAATATGGTGTAGTGGAATTGACATCCCTGCCAAGTAGATTTGTTAAAAACAACTAAGCCATGAGAATCACACAAAATTACTTGAACCAATTAGAGCTGGAACAGCTTGCAGAACTAGCCCAATTTGTAGTAGAAGAAAACTTCAATCATCATTCTGATAATGTGATACCAGAAATGGAAATTCAAAATGATGTGAAAGAGGTATATAATGAAGAACTAAGCTATTTCAAAAATTCTGAAATTTTTGTTGTAAAAGATACAACGGGAAGCATCCAGGGCTCTATAAGAGTAATTAAGTGGGATTACAAAACAACACTTCCTATTCAAAAGTTATTTAATATCAATCCTTTAGATATGGGGTATTCCCCGGATGCCTCTTCAGTATGGCATATTGGAAGATTTGCTACAAACAAAACAAATCAGGACCGTACATTGTTTAAAAGATTAATGGTCTCTGCCATTACCCCAATTTGTAATGACAAAAATAGTATTGCTTTTGCAGAGTGCGACAGCAAGCTTTTAAGAGTAATGAACCTGATGGGCATAAAAGCAGATATAATAGGCGATTCTATTAATTATCTGGGATCTGAGACTATTCCTGTATCCATGAATTATGAAGGGCTAAAAGGTTTTTATGATGCTAATAGATATCTGGTTAGCTAAAATGAAATTACAAAACTGTTTAATAAAATCCCCCTTTTAAAATGAATACAACAAAAACTATAGACTGGAACTCTCCTGATGTTTTGGAACAGATTATCCTGAATATTAAAAATCCGTTAGAGAATATCATTACCGTAAGCAAGAGCACAGCATTACATCATAAAGAAAAAAAGGATGAAATCATATTTTCAAGCAGCAAAGAAATAAGTGATATCATTGAAGAAATGATGCTGAAAACGAAAGCAAAAACATTGAATCTAACATTTCGTGGCCGACCGGAAATTTTTGAGATTTATGAATCTAATGAAAATGTACGCGGGATGTGCTCTGATGAGATTAATCCCCAGAAAATAGCAAAAGTAGATCAGGATTGGCTTGTAAACTTAGAAAAAGAAATTTTTGGCTCTTTGAACCAGAATGAATTAAACCTTTATGAGCTTTCCTATAAAATGGCGGTGAGTGAAAGGCAGTTACACAGAAAGGTAGCTAACCTGGTGTATCTGACTCCCAATAAATATATAAGAGTCTTGCGACTTCATAAAGCTAAACAGATGATAGATGAATATATACAAAAATCTATCTCTCAGATCGCATATGCAGTAGGGTATAATGATGTGCATTACTTTTCCAGATTATTTGCAGATCAATATAATATTACCCCTAAAGAACTCATAAACTCTTTAGAATAACAGGTATAAAACAAAAATATGAACTTAACAGAAGAACAAAAGAGAGGACAAGAAGCATTTTTTAGAATTATTTCTGAAGCTTGGGAAAATGAAGACTTCAAAAAATATTTAATAGAAAACCCAGAAGAAGCTTTAGAGAAATTCTTTGGAAAAAAAACTCCTATGGGTAAGAAAATTAAAGTAACCGATCAATCAGATCCGGATTATTTGTACATCAATATCCCTGTAAAACCCCAGAAGATGAATAAGGAGGAAAAGCTTAAACCGGCAGATGAGAGTAATAATCGGGTGATTACAGATTATAAAGGATTGTATAATTCGTTGAAAAAAATAAATAAACGTCAGGAATAGCAGTTTTTTTGGCAAAATTATCAAGGTGAAACAAAATATTTTAGCATAATCTTAAAAGAAATATAATTATGAAAAGAGTACTTTTTTTCTTAGGTCAATTAAATGACAGAGATGTGGAATGGATGATTCATAATGGAAGTAAATTAGAACTACCCATTGGATATACACTGATTAATAAAGGTGAATCAATAGATAGTTTATTTATTGTTTTATCAGGGCAATTATCCATATATGCAGATAATAGTAATGGAGACAGTATTGCAACTCTAGAAGCAGGAGAAATTGTAGGAGAGATGTCTTTTCTGGAATCAAGACCACCATCAGTTTCTGTAGTTGTTACAAGACCATCAGTAATATATCAGATTTCTCGCGATACAATAAGTTCCAGAATGGCAGAAAATCCTGAATTCAGATCCAATTTCTATTATGCCCTGGCATTATTTCTTTCGAACAGATTACGTAAAACAACAGACCAGCTAGGCTATGGGAATCCTGAGGAAGAAGATCTTATAGACATGAATGTATTGGATGGTGTTGCTAATGCGGGAGCTCGTTTTGGGCAGATACTTCACAGATTTTCAGAAGTTTAATCCCAGAAATAATTCATTGTTAAAATGAGACTTTACAAATTTATCTATTTATTATTTACAGGGATCAGTATTACTAATTTCTATGGACAGTCGAAGATAAGCAGCGATTTGGTAACAATTTCGAATATCGCATTTGAAAAAAACCCGGACATCATCAGAAGCGGTTATGCCATCCAGGATGCAGAAGGTGATTTTCAGATCCAGAGAAGCGTATTTGATATCAATTTGTTTTCTGAACTTTCTGTTAAACATAACCGGTACACTCTTTTCGATGCTGATACAAGAAATCAGTACATAGATAAATTTTTAAAGGCAAACACCCTGGATTTTTCAGCCGGAGTACGTAAAAAATTAAGAACAGGACAAATAACAGACATAAGTCTTAAATATGGTTTTAATAATAATAACTTTCCTTATGACAGCTTTAACCAACTTGTTGGGCCTTTCTGGGGAAATCACTTGGGGTCTGTCAATTTTTCATTGACACAACCTTTATTAAGAGGAAGAGGAAGAGAAGTTACTACTCTATCGGAAAGAGTTTCTCAGCTTTATATAGAAAATACTAAAAGCAATAATGAGTTTAATAACTCATATACTATTCTGCAAATAGGTAAAGCATACTGGAATTATTATCTGGCTTATAGAAGTTTAGAAATTTATAAAGAAAATGAAAGCCGGGTAAGAAATGTAATGGAAGTTACAAGAGAGCTTATAAAAGCAGATAAAAAACCGGCCGGAGATTTAGCTCAGGTAAATGCAGACCTCTCAAACCAAGAAAAACTGACAGCTCTTGCAGAACAAAATTTGTATACAGCAAGAATAAATCTGGGACGGGTAATTGGATTAAGTAATGAAGAAAGTCTCCAGTTGGATGCTCCTTCCAATGAATTTCCGGCTATCGCTGAATCCCAATACAGAGAAGGACTTGACAGAAGTAGTCTGATAAAAATAGCTAAAGAAAAAAGAGGTGATCTGAAAGCGGTTGAAAAAATTTCTGATGCCCTGGAAATGCAGTATAAACTTGCAGAAAACAATACAAAACCTCAATTAGATCTTACCGGTTTTGTTTTCTATGGAAGTGCCATTGCAGGAAATGGAATTGACAAAACATTTTCTTCATTTACTAATAATGAAGGAAGGAATTTAGGTGCTGGTGCTAAGCTGACATTTACTTTTCCTGTCAATAATAATCTTGCGAAAGGAAACTATGCGAAAAGTCTCGTTGCCTTAAATGATCAGAAAATCTCAAATGATAATCTACAAAGGAATATAGAGCTGAATATCAGTAATGCCATCAATACTCTGGACAATAGTGTTGTTGTTTTAGAAAGAGCAAAAGAAGCTCTTAATTCATACAAAGATGCTTTTAATAACGAACAGGTAAAGTTACAGGCAGGGCTAACAACGATTCTCAATGTAATTTTATTTCAGGAAAGGCTTACATCCTCAGAATTGGAATACCTTCAGGCATATCAGCAATTTGCCAATGCAATTATTAATCTGAGACATGAAACAGGAACATTAATATCTCAGGGAGATAAAGGATTTACTTTAAATCAGAATGTTTTTTACACGATACCAAACATCTCTAATTATTAAATATTAAAATTATGTCAGCAGGGTTTTTTAGAAAGTCAGCATTAGAAAAACTATCTACTCCGGAGAAATTAGATCAGCTTATAAAAGTTACGGGACCAAAAGCTTGGATTGCCCTTTTTACGGTTTTTATTGCTTTGGTAACAGGAATTTGCTGGTCAGTAATGGGTACAGTAAAAACAAAATTGAATGCTACAGGAGTGGTACTTGGAGGAGAAGTACATGAAGTAGTTGCTACCTCTCAGGGCCAGCTTGTTAAGCTTCATGTCTCTATCGGAGATGATGTGAAAAAAGGAGATATTATTGCTACTATTCAACAGCCCGAACTTTATCAGCAAATCGAAGATGCCAAGGCTGTACTCTCAGATAGAAAATTTGAGATGGGAAAACTAATGGCATATGGCAGTCAGGGAAATCAGCTTGAAGGAAAGTTAATTAATCAGAACAGAGTCAGTATTCAGGGAGAAATAGAAGCTGAAAAGAAAAAACTGGCCTTCCTTTACAGCCAGCTGGAATCAGAGAATAATCTACTGAATAAAGGACTCATTATAAAATCTCAGGTAGCTGGTACGAAACAGCAGATAGATGCCTCAAAAAACACAATAGAAAGATTAAAAGGGCAAATGGCGGAAGCGTCAAGCCAACAGCATAACCTGGGTTTTGATTTGCAACAAAAAATTACGCTGCAAAATCAACGTATTTCAGAAGCAGAAAGAAATCTTCAGTTTTTATCAGAAAGATATGAAACTCAGAATAAAATTAAAAGTCCTTATGATGGAGAAGTTGTGGAAGTTTTAACGGATGCCGGAGGAGTTGTAGGAGCAGGAACACCATTATTTAAATTAAAAAATAAAGGGACAGAAAACTTTGCCGTACTCAAAGGAGTTTTATACATCCCTTCTCAGGATGGGAAAAAAATTAAGAAAGGGATGGAAGCTCTTGTTGTTCCGTCTACTGTACAACCTCAGGAATATGGATTTATGGAAGGAAAAGTAACCTATGTTTCTGATTTTCCTATTACTGAACGAGGAATGATGACTTCAGTAAAAAACGATCAGCTGGCTAAAGGGTTATTAGCCTCAGGTCCTCTGTTTGAAGTGCATGTAGAATTTGAAAAAGATCCTAAATCCTATAGCGGTTTCAAATGGACTTCCGCCAAGGGGCCCAATATTTCAATAAAGGAAGGAACGTCATGTAACGGGAAAATCACAATAAAACAAGAACCTCCTGCTACCATTGTAGTTCCTGCATTTAAGAAATTTTTTGATCTATACTAATAACAGCGTTTTACGGATGGAAAAGAATACAAATTTTGTGATAGGAAAACTGGCTAAGCCTGTAAAAGTTCCTACAGTTTTGCAGATGGAAAGTGTAGAGTGCGGAGCTGCGGCATTAAGTATTATTTTAGGACATCATGGTAAATTTGTGCCGCTGGAAAAACTAAGAATTGCCTGCGGAGTATCCAGAGACGGATTAAAAGCTACCAACATTATAAAAGCCGCCAAAGAATTTGGACTTGAAGCAAAAGGATATTCGAAATCCATTGAAAAACTAATGCAAATTCAGACACCTTCTATTATCTTTTGGAATTTTAACCACTTTTTGGTTTTAGAAGGGTTTACCAAGAAAAAAGTATATTTAAGTGATCCGGCACAAGGAAGATATCAGGTGACTCATGATGAGTTTGATGAAGCTTACACCGGAGTAGTACTTACCTTTAATCCCGGTGAGAAATTTGAAAAAGGAAACGAAAAAAGAGGATTAATGTCCTCTTTAGCAGCCAGAATATCTAATTCTAAGCTGAGTATTGTCTATCTTATATTAGCAAGTTTATTTTTAGTTATTCCTGGGCTGGTGATCCCATCCTTTATCAAAATATTTATAGATAAATATCTGATCAATGGATATTCAGGATTTGTAATGCCATTACTTCTTATCATGGGAGCCGTTTTAATCGTTAACTCTGTATTGGTATATATCCAGCAATATTATCTTTTGAAGTTAGAAACAAAGCTCGCCCTTACTACCTCCAGCAAATTTTTGTGGCATGTATTTCATTTACCAATCGTCTTTTTCACCCAACGTTACAGTGGAGAAATAGGGAATAGAGTTTCTCTTAATGATAAAGTTGCCAAATTATTAAGTGGAGATCTTGCCAATGCCGCCCTTAATATAATTGTAGTTGTTTTTTATGCCTTTTTGATGTTTTCCTATGATATTCCTTTGACTTTGATAGGAATATTTATGGCAGGAATCAATGTAATGGTCTTACGATATGTTTCTACAGCAAGAAAAGATGGCAACAGACGCCTAAGTAACGAAAATGGTAAGCTTCTGGGAACAACAACATCTGGAATCAGTATGATTGAAACCCTGAAAGCATCAGGAAGAGAAAATGATTTTTTTACCAATTGGGTAGGATATCTTGCAAAAGTAATGAATGCGCAGCAGGAACTTGGATGGCTAACAATCAGGCTTAATGCAATTCCTCCTCTTGTTACCTCTCTTACCACAACATTCATTTTAGGAGTTGGAGCATTAAGAATTATGGATGGCGAGATGACTCTTGGTGCATTGGTCGCTTTCACCTATTTGATGAGCAATTTTATATCACCTGTTAATCAATTGATTTCTGTAGGAGCGATGCTGCATGAAACAGAAAGTGATATGAACAGAATAGACGATGTCATCAATTATGAAGTAGATGATCAATTTAAGGAAGTTCAAGATGGAAAACCTATAGTTAAAGCTGAAATGGACAATAAGCTGGTAGGTTATTTTGAAATGAAGAATGTTACCTTCGGTTATAATACAACATTACCCGCTCTTATAGAAAATTTCAACTTAAAGTTAAAGCCCGGAAACAGAGTGGCCCTGGTGGGAGGATCAGGAAGCGGAAAATCAACAGTCGCTAAAATAGCCTCCGGATTACACAAACCCTGGACTGGTGAAATTTTACTTGATGGAAAAAATAGAGATGAAATACCAAGAAATATTATTACAGAATCATTAGCGGTAATAGATCAGGATGTCCTGATATTCAATGGAACAATCAAAGAAAATATTTCTTTTTGGGATACGACAATATCAGATAAAAGTATTATTCAATCTGCCAGAGATGCCGCTATTCATGATGTAATTGCATCCAGAAGTGATGCTTATGACAGCTCTGTTTTAGAAGGTGGATCCAATTTTAGCGGAGGACAGCGACAGCGGTTAGAAATAGCAAGAGCTCTGGCTACCAACCCTTCAATTCTGGTAATGGATGAGGCTACCAGTGCATTAGACCCAACAGCAGAAAAGGTCGTTATGGATAATATTAAAAAAAGAGGTTGTACCTGTCTGATTGTGGCGCATAGGCTGAGTACGATTATTGATTGTGATGAGATTATCGTAATGGAATATGGAAAAATAGTAGAAAGAGGAACTCATCATGAATTGATGAAAAAAAATGGAGCTTACTCCAAATTAATTGAAACGAAATAAAATCTAATACCATGCCCGTAAAAGAAAAGATATATATAAATGTTGAAAATCCTTTTACCCTAAATGATATCAACAAATTTTGGATGGTACTTTCTGGTGAGGTAAATGTATTCTACACTAAAGTTGATGAAGAAGGTAATTATCTTATCCCGTTAAAGCACTTTTATACACTGCAGAAAGGAGAAATCATATTCAGTTTGTTAACAGAAAACAATTCTGGAGATAACACAAGACTTATTGCTTTTTCAAATGAAGCCAAGCTACTGCCAATTGATAAGAGCAACCTTCTGGAGATGGATCATTTCTTTTTAAAGAATATGATGAATAAGTGGATCTCAAAAACAACCTCTATCGTATGCAATAGCAATAGTCCCAGAGTTTACAAGGCATTAGATGATTATAAAATAACACAATTAGAGAAAAATAGTATCGCCTTCCCGTCAAGTGGAATCAATTGGATACATATTTTGAAGGGGGAGGTAAACATATATGCGGAAAGTACAAATATTAGCTACGATAAACTTCCTGGATTTCTCACCCCTGTATCTAATAAGTTATGGATCAGGTCGCTAACTGATGGCGCTGAAGTGAGGGTATTAAGTACAAGAGAAGTCCTTCAGGATGAAATTTATTTTTTGCTTTCATTAACAAAGCTGGAAGAACATTTTTATAACCAGCTTAATACGATTATAGAGACCCAGAAACAGGAAGAAAGTAAACATTTTCAGGAGAAACTTTTAATAGAAGAAGAGGGAATCAGGGCTACGTTACAGAAAATAAGGTCTATCGTAGCGGGGAATGAGGAACATACTCATATCCAAAACTCAACCCTATTTAATAAAAAAAATATTCTTTTTTCTACCTGCCGGTTAATCGGAGAGCAGTCCGGATTTAAAATGGATGAGCCCAGGCATATAGAATCCTACGAAAATAGTGTTACGAATCAATTATATGCCATAGCCAAAAGCTCTAAAATAAGAATAAGAAAAATTATACTGAGGGGAGTCTGGTGGAAAGATGAAAATGGCCATCTCTTAGCATTTACAAAAGAAGGCAAAACACCTGTAGCTTTATTACAGGCAACATCCAATAGCTATATTATAAAAAACTTATCTACTGGTATAGAATCTACTGTTAATAATGAGATTGCAGAAACATTAGAGCCAATTGGCTATATGTTCTTCTCTGGATTTGATGGAAAAATGAATTCCATAAAAAAAGTTGCCCGTTTTGCTACAAAAGGCGTAAGAAAAGATGCAAAATTATTAATTTTTGCAGCCTTAGCAGGAAGTATGATGGGATTGTTGGTGCCCATCTTATCAGGGATGATGTATGATGATGTAATTCCTACAGCAGACAGATCTCTTCATATTGAGATTTTTTCCATTATGATGATGATGGCTCTGGTAACAGCAGGATTAAATCTCGCTAAAGGAGTTCTGCAGCAAAGACTGGAAACCAAATCCAGTATTAATTTACAGGCGGGTGTTATGGACCACATGCTAAGATTACCCGTTACTTTTTATAAAAATTTTAGTGCTGGCGACCTTACAAACAGAGTTTTAAGTATTAATGCAATACGTCAGATTGTTTCAAGCACACTGATGACAGCGGTATTGAGTGGGGCATTTTCTTTTGTGAATCTTGCACTTCTCTTTTATTATGATTCAAAACTAGCTTTAATAGGCGTAATATTAGGCCTTATTGCAGTAATTTTTATGATTACTATTGGCTGTTTGAAATTGAAATATGATAGAGAAGTTTCCAAATATCAGGGAGAAATACAAGGGTTTCTGTTTGAGTTTTTATCAGGAATT
Source organism: uncultured Chryseobacterium sp. (assembly GCA_965720825.1). GTDB lineage: Bacteria > Bacteroidota > Bacteroidia > Flavobacteriales > Weeksellaceae > Chryseobacterium. The sequence continues at coordinate 14,104 of CBFQYI010000025.1, forward strand.
TCTAAAATTAGAATAACAGGAGGAGAAAAAAGGGTTTTCGCTCTTTGGGCAGATAAGTTTTCGAAGCTAAAAAAATTAGGATTTGTTTCAGGAAGTTATCAGAACTTTGTGGAAACATTTAATGCCTCTTATCCGCTTCTTACAAGCATTTTCTTTTTCTCTTTCCTATATTATACCGTGCTTAATTCTGATACCACAACGGCTATGCTGACAGTAGGTGCATTTATGGCATTCATTACAGCATTTAATCAATTCCTGAATGATAGTTTAAAGCTGAGCATGGCTTTAATAACATCTCTTAATGTTGTCACTCTGTATGAAAGAGTAAAACCTATTTTGGAAGAGGAGACCGAATCTGCAGAACAAAGTGTGGATCCGGGAGAACTTGCCGGAGATATAGAAATGAATTCCGTTTCCTTCAGATATAATCAAGATCAGCCACTGGTCTTGAATAATGTTACTTTTAAAATTAAACCAGGAGAAATGGTTGCCTTTGTAGGTGCTTCAGGCTCAGGGAAATCTACCATTATGAGATTGCTTTTAGGATTTGAATATCCTGAATTGGGATCTATTTATTTTGATGGGGATTCTTTTGATTCAATGAATAAAGAATTGGTTAGAAGACAGATCGGAGTTGTACTGCAAAATGGATCTTTGATGTCAGGAAGTATCTATCAAAACATTGTTGGAAATTCAGAATTGACATTAGATGATGCATGGGAAGCCGCACGAATGGCCGGAATGGAAGAAGACATCAAAAAAATGCCTATGGAAATGCATACCGTTGTAAGCGAAGGAGCAGGAACCTTCTCAGGAGGCCAAAGACAGCGTCTTATGATTGCGAGAGCAATTGTTCATAAGCCAAGATTGTTATTTATGGATGAAGCTACCAGTGCATTGGATAACAGAACCCAGAATATTGTCTCAGAAAGCCTTGATAAGCTTCAGGCAACCCGTATCATCATCGCTCACAGATTAAGTACTATTAAAAATGCAGATCGTATTTATGTGATGGATAAAGGAACTATTGTTGAAACGGGAACCTATGATGAACTGATGGAACTTGAAGGACTTTTCTCCCAATTGGCCAAAAGGCAGATCGCTTAAAGCTCAAATAGCATTGATGTCCGTACTTAAAAATATAGAAAAACTTGAAGCCTATCTGCAGAACAAATTTTCTTCAGAGAACTTGAAAATAGTAGTTTCTGAAGAAAATGCCTGTGTGGAATTCTGGAAATATTATCTTCAAAAAACAGGAGAGCCCCATTTTCAGATCTTAAAAGATTTTTATCCTCAATTATACTTCCCGATAGAGACAGAAATAAATAAAACAGAAGATTATATCCATGCTGTTTTGAAAGGAAAAGATTCTTTTAAAAATTTACCATCACATTTGTTCTTGAATCATGCTGAAGGGATATCAATTCAGCTATACAAGGACATTTCTGGAACTATTCCGGTGATTTCAATAAACGACAGCCAGGATTTTGTTGTCATTGCACAAAGCCTTCTCTACAAGAATAATCCAATGCCAATTCCTTCCTCTATGGGAGCATTTCTTGCCAATGGAATCAATAACTGGGAGAGAATTCATGCTTTAAAAAAAGAATGGATAGAAAATCGCCCTTCAAATAGCTGGAATCATGAGTTTTCCAAAAATATTGTACCCAATCCGGAGCTTTATAAAGACAAGATAATAGTTTTAAGTACAAAACCTTACAGTAATATTCAGTCCGCTCATCTGGGACTTTCAGAAGATGAATGGAAAGCATATTCCTATTCTATAAGACTTGAGCATGAATGTACTCATTTGTACACCTTAAAAAGGTATGGCCGTGCTTCTAATAACCTTCATGATGAACTTATTGCTGATTATATCGGGATAACCAAAACTTTAGGAAAATATAATAAAGAATGGATGCTTGCATTCATGGGGCTGGAAAACTATCCTCAATACAGGGAAGGGAGCAGACTGGAAAATTATATAGATCGTATTGATATTTCCGGAGATCGCTTTCAGGACCTTACTGCGATTATCAGAAATGCTATTGAAACCATTGCAGGATTTGATGAAGAATTAGGAAACATAACATCGGTAAGAGACCAGATGGCAAGGATTGAAGCCCTTTGCGAAACAGATCTTATCGATATAGCCTCCAAAAGAGGAGGCCATATGCTAATGATAAAGTATAATGAAAAGGTTGCGTATAGCTGCTAATTGGTTAATTAACAGTTGTTAAATAAAATTCCGGGAATTTTTTTACAGGTTGATTCGTTGCAATATTGAACGCTATTTTTACACAACTTGCTGCTGCAAGAAATGAAGCAATTGATAATTGCGGTGGAGGAAGTTGTTTGTTTTCTTTAATATAGCTTTCTATAACATCTTCAAGCCACTGTTGAGGATTTCCCCAATATCTCATGTGGCTGGAAACGTCCTGAACAACGTTTAATTCATTATAGGGTTCTTCATCTTTTTGCAAAGATTCTAATCCCATACTTTCGCTGATTACCATAACCAACGCTCCCCAGCCCAGATTATAAGGGTGCAGAACAGGGATATTTTTTTCCTGACACATCTTATCAAAAATAATTGGGATTTCTGTTGAAAAGTCCAGGGCATTGATGGCAATGTTATGGTTTCCAATGATTTCCTCAGCATTGTCTTTAGTAATAAACTCACTGTGGAAACGGATATTGGCATTTGGATTAATGCTTTTCAATCGGTGATATAAAGTTTCTGCTTTATAAGAAGAAATATCCTGATAGGTATAATTCTGTCTGTTCAGATTAGACAATTCAATGGTGTCGCCGTCCACGAGCGTAATGTTCTCAAAACCAAAACGTAAGGCACATTCTGCTATATTACTTCCAATGCCGCATCCGGCAAGTAAAATAGAAAAATCTTTGATAGTCTTCTGCTCCTCTTCTTTTACATATAGCCTGTTTCGGGAGTATTGCTCTTCCATTATTTATATTTTAAGAACAAAAATATAGGTATGGGAGAGAATTACTACTACACAAAAGTTTAGTTTTTGCGTTTTTACAATAAAAAGAAGAAGGGATAATTTTAATTTTTACAAGAATAATCTGGCTGTGCACTTATTGATTTTATCTGTTCTCAGCTTTCTTTTCCAAATTTTCCAGTCTTTCAAAAATGCTGGCGAAAATATTTTTCTCACCCATAGAAACGTATCCTGCAATTTTATAATAGTCCGGATGAGGTTTTCTTATTGTTTGTTTATCAGTAATATATGATAGGTTTCCATCTTGATAAATGAGAAGGCTGTTAACAGATTCTGTTTTCAGATCAGCTTTGTTAAGAAATAAAATATCGCCATATTGATATTGTGGTAGCAATGCTTTTTCAGAGGTAAATTCATAAACCAGATCAACGGATGCTAATATTTTTTGCACAATAGATTCGTTAGGGTTTATTTTTTCTGTTGCGATCTGTGCCTCTTTACTATTTTGAATAGCTAATTCCGGGAAAAGCATCAGCTGATCAATGTCTGAAACACTTACTAACTGGTTTACCTGCAGGGTTTCTGTCAGTAACTTATCAAGATTAAGGTTAAAATGATTGGCTACTTTTAATATGGTTTCTATTTTAGGCTCGGCACGTCCTTCTTCATAAGAGCTTATTACTCCTCTGTTTAAATCAAATAAATCGGCAAAAGCCTTTTGACTCAGTCCTTTAACCTGTCTTATTTTTTTAATATTAGTTCCAAAGAAGCTCATCTTGTCTAATCTTTTTTGCAAATATAGAGAATCTGAAACAATTGCTTGCTAATAATATTTGCAATTTGAAAATTTTATTTTATATTTGTGTAGACGAAAAATAAAACACTAAACCAGCCATCATGAGAAATCAAATATTCAGAACGGTCAAAGAGTGGTTGTTAGATTATGAGTTTAACATCACGTTGGAAGATGAAGCTCAGAGAATCTTAATCATCGAAAAAGAATCCAACGGGATAAAAAACATGATCCTTATAATATCAGACTCTATTCTGATTATGGAGCAGTTTCTTTTTGAAATCAAAAATCCATCCGAAAAAATATTTCTGAGACTCCTTCAGAAAAACAGAGACATCGTTCACGGAGCATTTGTACTGGACGGAACCGGAAGGAGAGTCATTTTCAGAGATACACTACCAACCGATAATATGGCACAAAACGAAGTGATGGCTTCCATCAATTCTTTAGGAATCCTTGTGGGGGAATTTACAACAGAAATGCTTGAAATGAGTAAGTAATTCACAAAAGATATTTAAAATGAACATTTTTAAAAGATTGTTAACGATAGGAAAAGCAGAGATCCATTCTGTGATTGATAGCTTTGAAGACCCAATTAACCTAACGGAGCAGGGAATCCGTGAAATGAAAGAACAGCTTGGGAAAGGTATAGAAGCGCTTGCCCAGTTGAAAGCACTTGCCATACGCAAAAAGAATGAAGCAGAAGCAGAACAGCAGACCGCCAATGATTATTATAATAAAGCCATAGTCATTGTTCAGAAAGCAGAAAAAGGAGAAGTGGAAGCTGCAGAAGCAGACCGTCTTGCTAAAGAAGCCCTGAAAAGACAGACTTCTTCATTGGAAAATGCAAAAAACCTTCAGAAAGAACATGAAAAGCTCTATGATGAATGCGAAAAAATGCAGGGAAATATCAATCATCTGAAATCGAGTATTGCCAAGTGGGAAAATGAACTAAAAACCCTGAAAGCAAGAGTACAGGTAAGTGAAGCCACAAAAGATATCAATCAGAAGATGACCCAGATGGACACTGGAAGTACAGTAAGCCTGCTGGAAAAACTGAAGGATCGTGTTGTACAGCAGGAAGCCCTTGCAGAAGCCTATTCTGATCTTTCAAAATCAGGAAAAAACATTGATGAAGAGATAGATGCCGTAGTAAACAACAGCGACACAAAGGCTGAAGAAGCCTTAAACAGATTAAAAGAAACACTTAAAAAAGGCTAATATATGACCTTTCAGGAATTTTTAAATGTAGCATTTTCTCCGGTAAATACGGTACTGACTGTCCTTCTTGGGCTTTCAGTGGTCTATTGGCTCTTTACCATTCTTACCGGGCTGGATATCGATGTTGGGATTCATTCCGATCTGGATGCAGATGCAGATATAGACGTTCCGGATGGCCATCTTCACGCACCTGATCATGATCCTTCAGCCTGGATGCATTTCCTGAAATTTCTGAATCTGGATATCGTTCCGGTAACATACTTTCTAACCCTTTCATTGCTGATTACCTGGCTGGGTTCATTTTATCTGAATTATTTTATACCTCTTCCTACATGGGCAGGAATACTGATTCTTTTTCCAATGATGATTGGGGGAATGTTATTAACGAAAATAATTCTAAAGCCCCTGAATCCCTTTTTTAAAGAGATCAATCATAAAGGAGAATTGTCCTATGCCTTTTTAGGAAGAGAAGGACGCCTAAAATCCAGCATTCAGGATGATAAAATAGGAATGATGGAAGTCTTTATCGGAAGTGATCCTATGACACTGATGGTAAGAAGCAATGACGGGAGCAGGCTGGAACACGGAACCCGCGTTATGATTGTAGATGAAGAACCCGAAAAAAGGATTTACTACGTACAGAAATCAATAAGATATTAAAATAAAAAACTAATAACCATGCTAACTATTTTTTTGATCTTGCTGAATTATATCCTGG